>NZ_JAWNEI010000007.1:0-264485 GCF_034107425.1 Enterobacter sp. 148H3
TAGCGCGGTGGTCCCACCTGACCCCATGCCGAACTCAGAAGTGAAACGCCGTAGCGCCGATGGTAGTGTGGGGTCTCCCCATGTGAGAGTAGGGAACTGCCAGGCATCAAATTAAGTAGTAAGCCGGTGCATAAATCCGGTGATTACAGCAGTCTTCGGTGGAGCGGTAGTTCAGTCGGTTAGAATACCTGCCTGTCACGCAGGGGGTCGCGGGTTCGAGTCCCGTCCGTTCCGCCACTTATTAAAAGCCCTGAGCTAACGCTCAGGGCTTTTTTCTTATCTGATATTTAATTATTGCGAAATCAGCAAAAATCCTCTGCGTTTTACGATCTTTTTCTCCATAAAACCGCCAGCGATAATCGTCCTCAGTTTACGAACATAACCATTGAGGAATAGTATGACTCTCCCTGCATTTGGTCTGGGCACCTTCCGCCTGAAAGACGACGTAGTTATCGCATCAGTTAAAACCGCTCTTGAACTTGGCTATCGCGCAATTGATACGGCACAGATCTATGAAAACGAAGCTGCCGTTGGACAAGCTCTCGAAGAGAGTGGTGTACCGCGTAATGAGCTGTTCATTACCACGAAAATCTGGATTGAGAATCTCAGCAAAGACACGCTGATCCCAAGCCTGAAAGAGAGCCTGAAAAAACTGCGTACTGACTACGTGGATTTGACGCTGATCCACTGGCCATCGCCGAACGATGCCGTCTCCGTGGAAGATTTCATGCAGGCGCTGCTGGAAGCGAAAAAGCAGGGATTAACCCGCGAAATTGGGATCTCCAACTTCACGATCCCGCTGATGGAAAAAGCTATTGCTGCTGTTGGCGCTGAAAATATTGCGACCAACCAGATTGAGCTGTCTCCGTACCTGCAAAATCGTAAAGTCGTGGACTGGGCAAAACAGCACGGGATCCATATCACCTCATACATGACGCTGGCCTACGGTAAGGCGCTGAAAGATGAAGTGATTACGCGTATCGCTGAGAAACATAACGCGACTGCCGCGCAGGTCATTCTGGCATGGGCAATGGGTGAAGGTTATGCCGTGATCCCATCATCAACTAAGCGTGAAAACCTGGCCAGCAACCTGTTAGCAATGGATCTTCATCTGGATGCTGACGATAAAAAAGCGATTGCCGCGCTGGAGTGCAACGATCGTCTGGTCAGCCCGGAAGGTTTAGCTCCTGACTGGGATTAAGTTTGACCCGCCCTCTGTAACCTGAACCCTCACACAGCTCCTCCGGGAGCTGTTTTTATATGTTCACTCAGAAAATCAATAAAGGCACGAATGCGCGTACTCACCGCTCTGTCACTGTAATACACCGCGCTAAAAGGCATTTCGACCGGCAGGCGTTTATCGGCCATCAATTCCACCAGCTCACCTCGGGCAATCTCCTTATCAATCATATAGTCTGACAAGCAGGCGATACCATTGCCTTCAAGGCACAGCTGCTTCAGCGTTTCCCCGCTGTTAGATGACAATCCGCTCGTAATTTCATGAAGTTGACCATCATGACAGGCTACAGGCCAGGTGTTCAGCGATACCGGCTCCGTAAAGCCCAGGCACAGATGCTGCTTCAGTTCTTCAACCGTCTCCGGTTTACCATGTTCAGCAATATACTGTGGCGACGCGATAATTTTACGGTAGCTGGCAAACAGAGGGCGGGCACGCAAGCTTGAATCGGTCAGCGTTCCCGCCCGAATAGCCACATCCACTTTACGCTCGATGAGGTTAATAAACGTCTCTGAGGAGACGAGAGAAAGCGTCATCTCCGGATAGCGTTCGCGGAAAGGTTTGATCAGCGGCATCAGAAAGTGAAGCACTACCGGCGTGGCTGCATCAATGCGCAGCAATCCGCGCGGCGTGCTGCGGGTCTCCATTATCTCGGTCTCCGCTGCGGCCATCTCCTGCAGTACCGACTGCACGCGGCGAAAATAACGCTCTCCTTCTTCCGTCAGGCTCAGCTGTCGCGTCGTTCGGTTGAGCAAACTCACTCCAAGCTTCATCTCCAGTTTTTTTACCGAACGGCTGATGGCTGAGTTAGCCTGTCCCAGCTGTTCGGCCGCGCGGCTAAAGCTGCCGCTTTCAACGACGGCGACAAAGATTGTCAGCTCTTCCGATGTAGCTTTCATTGTTGCACCACCTGCAAAATTCTATTGAGATTTTGACCATTTTTGTTATTTAAGCACTGGCGCATACTGCCTGTCATCTTAATCCTGATGATACGGAGTATTTTATGCCACTGGCGCTACTTGCCCTGACGATCAGTGCCTTTGCAATTGGCACGACCGAATTTGTTATCGTGGGACTGGTTCCCACTATTGCTAACCAGCTTGCGATCTCGTTACCCTCTGCCGGGCTGTTGGTGTCTATCTACGCTCTGGGCGTCGCCGTCGGAGCACCAGTGCTGACGGCACTGACCGGGCGTTTTCCGCGTAAGCAGCTGTTAGTCGCGCTGATGGTGCTGTTCACCGCCGGCAACATTCTGGCCTGGCAGGCACCGGACTACACCACGCTGGTGATTGCCCGTCTGTTGACCGGCCTTGCGCACGGGGTGTTCTTCTCGATTGGTTCCACTATTGCAACCAGCCTGGTACCCAAAGAGAAAGCGGCCTCCGCCATTGCGATCATGTTTGGTGGACTGACCGTTGCACTCGTTACGGGCGTACCGCTGGGAACGTTCATCGGACAACACTTCGGCTGGCGTGAAACGTTTCTGGCCGTCTCCTTACTGGGGGTCATCGCCCTGGTGGCCAGCCTGCTGCTGGTGCCGTCGAATATTCCAGGCCGGGCGAGCGCCAGCCTGCGCGATCAGCTGAAGGTGCTTACGCATCCGCGTTTGCTGATCATCTACGCGGTAACTGCATTGGGTTATGGCGGCGTATTCACCGCTTTCACCTTCCTGGCGCCGATGATGCAGGATCTGGCTGGCTTCTCCCCCAATGCCGTAAGCTGGATTTTGCTGGGATACGGTATTTCCGTTGCCATTGGCAATATCTGGGGCGGCAAGCTTGCGGATAAGCATGGCGCGGTACCTGCGCTGAAATTTATCTTCGCCGCGCTGGTTGTTCTGTTGATAATTTTCCAGTTCACCGCTTCGATACACTACGCCGCGCTGGTCACGGTTCTGGTCATGGGGATCTTCGCCTTTGGCAACGTGCCCGGGCTTCAGGTCTACGTTGTACAGAAAGCCGAGCTTTATACGCCTAATGCAGTGGATGTGGCTTCCGGCCTGAATATTGCCGCTTTTAATATTGGTATCGCGCTGGGCTCCATCGTTGGTGGGCAAACCGTCGAACACTTCGGATTAACCCAGACCCCGTGGATTGGAGCGGTGATTGTTCTGGTGGCCTTCCTGCTGATTGGCCTGAGTGGGCGCCTTGATAAACCTGCTCGCGTCGCGCTGGGTTAATATAAGTAAGCGCTTGCTTACAAAACTGGAAAGCGGTTTCTCAGAAATTGCGTTGAAAGTATGACCTAAAGTCCCTATAACATTAGAACCAGTCCGTTTTCCGGGCTGGTTCATGTTACAGAGGCTGTTTCCAAAAGTGCGAAAAAATACCTATGCCATGCGTTATGTTGCCGGAATGCCCGCGGAGAGGATCTTGCCTCCGGGGTCATTTGCGAGCATAAGCCAGGCATTACCCGCCGGTACACCGTTAAGTAGCGATGAGAAAATCCGCGTACTGGTGTGGAATATTTTTAAGCAGCAGCGTGCCGAATGGTTATCGGTACTCAAGAATTTTGGAAAAGATGCCCACCTGGTTCTGCTCCAGGAGGCGCAAACCACCCCGGAGCTGGTACGGTTTGCCACCACGAACTATCTTGCCGCCGACCAGGTGCCTGCGTTTGTCCTGCCGCAACATCCCTCAGGTGTGATGACACTTTCAGCAGCACATCCGGTCTATTGCTGTCCTCTGCGGGAACGCGAGCCTATCCTGCGTCTGGCGAAATCGGCGCTGGTGACGGTCTATCCGCTGCCGGATACCCGAATGCTGATGGTTGTGAATATCCATGCGGTAAATTTCAGCCTGGGCGTGGATGTCTACAGTAAGCAGTTACTTCCGATCGGCGATCAGATTGCCCATCACAGCGGGCCCATCATTATGGCCGGTGATTTCAATGCCTGGAGCCGTCCGCGCATGAATGCGCTCTATCGCTTTGCGCGCGAAATGTCGTTGCGTGAAGTTCGTTTTAGCGATGACCAGCGCAAAAAAGCCTTTGGTCGTCCTCTCGATTTTGTCTTCTATCGTGGTTTGAGCGTGCACGATGCCTCTGTTCTGGTGACTCGCGCCTCGGATCATAATCCTCTACTAGTCGAATTCAGTCCCGGCAAACCTGATAAATAATGGTGTGTCAGGTCTGCCGTGGGGCAGGCCTGCGCGGGTGCTGCCCTTTATTTTTCACTCACAAAGGACAGTACGATGACAACAACACACTCCCATCATGACAACGTAGAAAAACAGTTTGGTTCTCAGGCAAATGCCTATCTGAGCAGCGCCGTGCACGCTTCAGGTCGCGATCTGGTGCGTCTCGGTGAACGTCTGTCTGCGTTCCCGCAGGCGCACGTTCTGGATTTAGGCTGCGGGGCTGGGCATGCCAGCTTTACGGCTGCGCAGCAGGTGGCGCACGTTACCGCGTATGACTTATCCAGCCAGATGCTGGACGTTGTTGCCGAGGCGGCGAAAGCGAAGGGGCTGAACAACATCAATACGCGCCAGGGCTATGCCGAATCCTTACCGTTTGATGATGCGTCGTTTGAGGTGGTTATCAGCCGTTATTCCGCGCACCACTGGCATGATGTCGGCCAGGCATTACGCGAGGTCAAACGCGTTCTGAAGCCGGGCGGAACATTCATCATTATGGATGTGATGTCACCTGGACATCCGGTGCGCAATATCTGGCTGCAAACGGTAGAAGCGCTGCGCGATACTTCGCACGTGCAAAATTACTCCAGCGGAGAGTGGTTGTCGCTTATAACTGAAGCGGGGCTGATCGCGCGCGCGTTGATTACCGATCGCTTACCGCTGGAGTTCAGTTCCTGGATCGCTCGTATGCGCACTCCGGAAGCATTAAGCCAGGCGATCAGGCTGTATCAGGAGAGTGCATCCGCGGAGGTAAAGGCGTACTTTGAACTGCAGAACGATGGTTCATTCACCAGCGATACCATCATGGGTGAAGCGCAAAAAGCGGGATAAACAAAAAAGGCACCGAGGGGAATCGGTGCCTTTTTATCTTTCGATCGTGCTATCAGGAGTCTGGCGTAGCGCTGTTCTTCACAAACAGCGTCAGCTGGTCGCCAGGTTTCAGATTGTCAGTATCATTGTTCCAGCGCATCACATCCTTGATGTTTACGCCGTGTCGTTTTGCGATACTGGACAATGAATCGCCCTTGCGCACGCGATAGGTAATACTATCGCTGTTGCTGGCGAGACGCTGCGCGCTGCTACCTGCACCTACCGTCAGAGTCTGACCCACTTTCAGGCCGGAGCTGCGCAGATTATTCCACTGCTGCAGATCTTTCGCATTCACGCCAAGACGTGACGCAATGCCCGAAAGCGTATCACCTGAACGAACCTTATAGCTACGGGTGTTGACTGATGAAGCATCCGCGATCAGCGTTGACTGAACGGCGGCGATTTCACCAGAAGCTAAAGACTCACGTAACTGGTCAGCATGTTTCTGCGGAACCATTACATACTGCGGGCCACTTGCCCCCAGGGTTGAGCCTTTAACGCCAGCATTAAAGGTTTTCAATTTACTTACCGACATACCCGTCATATCAGCAACCTGTTTAATATCAACTGGATTGCTGAGGCGAACACGCGCCAGTGCACGACTTTCGTCTGGTGTTGGCAGTTGTACACCGTAACGCTTGCTGTTCTTGAGAATATCGCTCAAAGCCAGCATTTTCGGTACGTAAATCTTTGTTTCCTGTGGCAGTGAGAGCGACCAAAAATCGGTGGATTTACCCCGTGCTTTATTCGCTTTCATTGCCTTCAGTACACGACCTTCGCCACTATTATACGCTGCGACCGTTAACAGCCAGTCGCCGTCAAACATCTTGTTCAGACGTTGCATCATGTCGAGAGCGGCTGTCGTTGAAGCGACAACATCACGACGCGCATCATAGTTGCGGGTCTGTTTCAGACCATAGTTTCGCCCTGTGCTCGGAATGATCTGCCAAATGCCCGCGGCATTGGCGCCAGACGTCGCGTGTGGGTCAAAAGCGCTCTCCACTATGGGTAGGAGTACCAGCTCCATAGGCATGTTACGTTTCTTAACTTGCCCGGCTATCCAGTACATATACGGCTCTGCCCGTAACGTTACATCGTGGAGATAGCTCTTATTACTTAAATACTTCTGTTTCTGTTCGCGAATCCGGGTATTTTCCGGAATTCCCATCTTTAGCTCGTCGCCGATAGAGGTCCACAAGTCTTGATCCTGCGCGAAAGATGTTCCATCGTCCATCCAGCGCGCCGAACTTGCAAACTTCCCTGCTTCCCCTTGACCAGCTGCAGAAAGGCTCTGTGCGTGCTGTTGTACGTTGCTGCCATTCTGTGACTGGCAACCTACAAGCAGGACAGAGGCGAGTAATATCGCTTTTGCCTTCATGTGTGTGTCAATAGTTGCTTAAAAGACGAGCGATGATAACGGCGAAATTTTGAAAAGGCAACCCGCAATTATCTGAAGTTATCTTTCTTTGACCTTAACCATGCAAATCGCTGTTCTGGTTGTTGCAAATTTGTTTCTTGGTTAATTTTATTAATTAAATCAATATCATCCGTTCGTAAAAATAAATTAATTTGGCGCTCGTTTTTCAGAATTACGGGGAGTGTTTTTTGGTTTTTTGCACGTAACTCCTTCACTTTGTGATAATAATCCTTAATCGCCCGATCCTCAGGCAACAGGCTGACGGAAAACTTCATATTTCCTAATGTATACTCATGAGCGCAACAAATAACGGTGTCATCGGGCAATGCGTTAATCTTCTGTAAAGACTGGTACATTTGCGCTGGCGTGCCTTCAAACAGTCTTCCGCAGCCTCCGGAGAACAGGGTGTCGCCGCAAAAAAGATAAGGCTTACTGTAGAAACACAGATGTCCCAAAGTGTGACCCGGTGTAGCAAATACGGAAAACTCCCACTCACGTATGAGGATATTTTCGCCTTCTTCGACTACATGCGTGATTCCTTTATCTTGTGCTTCTGCCGGTCCGTAAACCACAAGATGCGGAAAATGAGCGTGCAGTTCAGGCACGCCGCCAGTGTGATCGTTATGATGATGCGTCAACAGAATGGCTTCTGGCTGCCAGTCGTTCTCTTTTATTGCGCGCAGAACAGGGGCCGATTCTCCGGGATCGACAATGACACATCGACGATCGTCGTCAACCAAAACCCAGATGTAATTGTCCTGAAACGCTGGAATACTGATAAGATTCATACATTACCTCTTATAGCGTGGCGGGTGTTTTGATGAAACCGGCAAGGATACCTCAGACTGTCGCAGCACCGGAACGTTGGGCGGAATTGCCCTGGGGTGAATATTATCGCGAAGCGTTAGAACAACAGCTGAAGCCCTGGCTCGCGAAAATGTATGGCTTTCACCTGCTTAAGATTGGCAATCTCAGCGCGGAAATCAATACCGAAAGCTGCGCTATCTCGCATCAGGTCAACGTCTCTCTCGGCGGATCGCCGGTTCAGGTAAAAGCAGATCCGTTGCATCTGCCATTTGCGGAAAAATCCGTTGATGCGTGTTTACTCGCTCACACGCTGCCCTGGTGCAGCGATCCGCATCGTCTGCTTCGTGAAGCCGATCGCGTGCTTATTGATGACGGCTGGCTGGTACTTAGCGGATTCAATCCGTTAAGCCTGATGGGGCTGCGTAAGCTGGTGCCGGTGCTACGCAGGAATCCACCTTACAACAGCCGGATGTTCACCATGATGCGCCAGCTCGACTGGCTTTCACTGCTGAACTTTGAAGTGCTCTGCTACGGTGGTTTTCAGGTGCTGCCCTGGGCGCGTCAGGGTGGCGTGGTGCTGAGCACCCATCTCCCCGCCCTGGGCTGTTTGCAGTTTATCGTCGCGCGTAAGCGAACCATTCCGCTTACGCTTAACCCCATGAAGCAGAGCAAATCGAAAACGCCCATCCGCCAGACCGTCGGCGCGACGCGGCAGTACAAAAAAACCGATTAGACGTCGGGCTGATAGCCTGCATCTTCATGTGCAGGATTGGATGCCGCAGCACGCGCCAGTTCGTCGCAGCGTTCGTTTTCCGGGTGGCCTGCGTGGCCTTTAACCCACTCCCATTTAATCTGGTGCTGACCCAGCGCAGCATCAAGACGTTTCCAGAGATCGACGTTCTTGACCGGTTTTTTATCGGCGGTTTTCCAGCCGCGTTTTTTCCAGTTATGGATCCATTGGGTGATCCCCTGACGCACGTACTGACTGTCGGTACTTAACACCACGTCACAATGTTCTTTTAATGCCTCCAGCGCCACGATGGCCGCCATCAACTCCATCCGGTTGTTGGTGGTCAGAAAATAGCCTTCACTAAAGGTTTTTTCGTGCTGGCGATAGCGCATAATCGCGCCGTAGCCGCCGGGCCCTGGGTTACCGAGACAAGATCCATCGGTGAAAATTTCTACCTGTTTACGCATCTCTGGTAGACTTCCTGTATTCGAAACGTTCAGTTAAACGATAAGTCTGACATAAATGACCGCTATGAGCACTGCAATTACTCGCCAGATCGTCCTCGATACCGAAACCACCGGTATGAACCAGATCGGCGCGCACTACGAAGGGCATAAGATCATCGAGATCGGCGCCGTTGAAGTGGTGAACCGTCGTCTAACGGGGAACAACTTCCACGTTTACCTCAAGCCCGATCGGCTGGTGGACCCCGAAGCGTTCGGCGTTCACGGGATTGCCGATGAGTTCTTGCTGGATAAGCCGACGTTTGCGGATGTGGCTGACGAGTTCCTGGAATACATCAAGGGCGCTGAGCTTGTCATCCATAACGCCTCGTTCGATATCGGCTTTATGGACTATGAATTCAGCAAGCTTAATCGTGATATCCCGAAGACGAACACCTTCTGTAAGGTAACAGACAGTCTGGCGCTGGCAAGGAAGATGTTCCCCGGCAAGCGTAACAGCCTGGATGCACTCTGCTCACGCTACGAGATAGACAATACCAAGCGAACGCTCCACGGGGCGTTGCTCGATGCCCAGATCCTGGCCGATGTCTATCTGACGATGACCGGCGGGCAGACGTCAATGAAGTTCAGTATGGAAAATGAGTCGCAGCAGACGCAGGGCGAAGCGGGCATTCAGCGTGTTGTTCGTCAGGCCAGTCGGTTGCGGGTTGTTTTAGCCAGTGATGAAGAGCTGCTTAACCACGAATCCCGTCTTGATCTGGTGCAGAAGAAGGGCGGCAGCTGTCTGTGGCGTGCCTGAAAAAGCGCCGGAATGCCTGTAAAATCATCGGTTGGGCGATTTTTGCAGCAAACGATTCAAAACGCGAGAAAAAGCGTTGACGAGATCGGAGGCGCACCGTAATATGCGCCTCGTTCCCCAAACGGGAACAGTGGAGCGGTAGTTCAGTCGGTTAGAATACCTGCCTGTCACGCAGGGGGTCGCGGGTTCGAGTCCCGTCCGTTCCGCCACTATTCAGAAGGCCTGAATCAGAAATGATTCAGGCCTTCGTCGTTTCAGCGTTCTGTAATCTCATCCTCTCTCTTGTCGTTAACAAAAAGTTAATGTCTATAGTGCAATTAATTAACAATTGCACAGGTGTAGTGCGTTATTTGCACTGTTGTTGTGCATTTTGCCACCACGCCTCTCTTCAGACCTCATTCAGAATGTGTCTTTCTGTAAAAATAATTCACGCAGAATCATTTGGTTATCTCCCGCTTGCCAAAAAAATACCGAACCAATTACGTATTGGTTTGGTTATTGCTTAATCATTAGCACGATAAGCGTCATTCCATATCAATAACTTATCGTTAATAAAAATAAAGTCATGATGAAAGCGAGCGAACCAATATGGAAAAACCGTCACGGTTTCTGGCCAATTCCAGCACCGCGCTTGAGCAGTTGCGCGGGCTTATCAACCAGCACGAGTCAACACCAGGCATACCGCTGCCCACGGAACGTGAGCTGTCGGACACACTCGGCGTAGGACGACGTGAAGTGCGTCGTGCGCTGGATGTGCTGGAAGAAGAGGGGCGCATCTGGCGTAAGCAGGGCAAAGGGACCTTTATTGGCCCGGCGGCACCTGTTGAACCGCTGGCCCTTCAGGGATTGGTTCAGCAGACCAACCTTCTGGAAGTGATGGAAGCTCGTCTACAGCTCGAACCCGGCTTAGCCCGGCTTGCGGCACTGCGTGCCACCAGGGAAAACCTCGCGCTTATGCAGCGCATGCTGGAACGCATCGACAAGGTCAGCCCGGACGACCGCGATCTTAACGAACTCTGGGATAGCGCCTTTCACCGGGCTATTGCCGAGGCTGCGGGCAACCGCCTGATGCTCGGCCTGTTTGATGCCATTGATGCCGTTCGGCGCGAACCGGGCTGGCAGCATCTGCGTGAATTAGCCCGCACGCCCGAACGTGTCGACAGCTATAACGACCACCACCATAAGATCATGTCTGCGATTATCCATCGCCAGCCTAATGAAGCCGCGGCCGCCATGCGCGAACACCTGCTCAACCTGCAAACCGCCCTGATTCAGGCGATCCACCTCGAGGACGACTTCACGCCATGACGACTATACCTTTTAAGGACGCAACGCCCGTATTGCGAGTGCAAAACCTCAACGTTACGTTTGCTGGCTCGCCGGTTAGCGTGCTTGACGGTATCTCGCTGACCGTCAGGGCGGGCGAAACGCTGGCGCTGGTGGGGGAGTCCGGCTGCGGGAAAAGTATTACCTCACTGGCGCTGATGGGGTTATTGCCTGCCAGCGCACAGATCGTCAGCGGGGAGATGCTGTTTCGCCGCCACGATCTGCGCAAGCTCTCGCCGCGGGAATATGCCGACCTGCGCGGCAGCGAGCTGGCGATGGTTTTTCAGGAGCCGATGACCTCGCTCAATCCGGCATTTACGCTGGGGGATCAGCTGAGCGAAGCGGTTATGCGACACCAGAACGTCTCGCGCGCAGAGGCGATGAAGGTCGCGCTGCAGATCCTCGATAAAGTGCAGATCCCGGCGGCAGAGATGCGCCTCAAGGCTTATCCTCACCAGCTTTCCGGCGGCATGCGCCAGCGGGTGATGATTGCAATGGCGCTGATTAACCACCCCAAACTGCTGATTGCCGACGAACCGACCACTGCGCTCGACGTCACCATCCAGGCGCAAATCCTCGCCTTGCTCAACACCTTAAAAGAAGAAACCGGCACGGCGGTACTGATGATCACCCACGATTTGGGCGTGGTGGCAGAAGTCGCCCAGCAGGTAGCGGTGATGTATGCCGGACAGGTAGTGGAGCAGGGAAGCGTGGAGGCGATATTTGCCGATCCGCAGCACCCTTACACCATCGGCCTGATGGGCTCGATTCCCTCCGTTGGCGCACGCAAGGGCCAGCTCTCCACCATTCCCGGCGCGGTCCCGCTCCCGGAATCCATGCCGCAAGGCTGCCGTTTTGCGACGCGCTGCCCGTTTGCGCAGTCGCGCTGCCATGATGAAAAACCGCAGCTCACCACGCTCGGCGCGGGCCATCGGGTCGCCTGCTTCCGCGTGCCGCTCGAACATCACATTGCCCTTGGAGAGACCGCATGACCACGCCCATACTTGAAGCCCGTGATCTCAGCAAGCTTTTCCCAGGCCCCAAAAAGCTCTTTACTCCGGCACGGTTTGTCACGGCGGTCGATCGCGTGTCGCTTGCCGTCATGCCGGGCGAAACGTTGGCAATTGTCGGCGAGTCCGGCTCCGGAAAATCCACGCTTGGCCGTCTGCTGCTGCGCCTGCTGGCCGCCAGCGGAGGGCGCGTATTTTATCAGGGGGAAGAGATCACCCACGCCTCGGGCGCGCGCCTCAATCAGCTCCGCCGCGAGCTGCAGATCATCTTTCAGGATCCCTTCGCGTCCCTGAACCCACGCATGACGGTGGAGCAGATCGTCGGTGAGCCGCTGTGGCTGCACCAGAATATGAAGAAAGCGGACCGTCAGTACCGCGTCGCCGAACTGCTTAAGACCGTAGGCTTGCCTGCCGCCTGGGCCGGGCGCTATCCGCACGAGTTTTCCGGCGGGCAACGCCAGCGTATCGGCATTGCGCGCGCGCTGGCCTCGGGACCGAAGCTGCTGCTGGGGGATGAGCCGGTTTCCGCGCTGGACGTCTCCGTCCAGGCGCAGGTGGTTAACCTGCTGGAGAGCCTGAAGAACCAGCTGGGGCTGACGATGGTGATTGTCGCCCACGGTCTGGCGGTGATCCGCCACATGAGCGATCGCGTGGCGGTCATGTATCTCGGGCAAATCGTCGAGCTTGCCACCGTTGACGAGATTTTTGACGCGCCGCTGCACCCCTATACTCAGGCGCTGATCGCCTCGGCGCCGCAGATGCAGCCGGGCACTGAACGCGACGCACCGCTGCTGCAGGGGGATCTGCCCAACCCGGCCAGCCCGCCGTCCGGCTGTCGTTTCCACACCCGCTGCCCGTACGGCACCGACGAATGCCGCCAGGTTGAGCCGATCAATCAGGTGCTCGACGGTGGACGTCAGGTTGCCTGCCACCGCTGGCAGGAGATCAACCGCGATCGCAGCGTTATTCAGATCGCACCGCCATCCGCCGCTTTTCTGCGCCGCCGCGCGCTGTTTGAACACGCGGTTACCCACTCGTCCCCTCCTTCAAGGAACTCATGATAATGACAATCCGTAATTCTCTTTTGACCGTACTGGGAAGCGTTATGTTGCTTGGCGCGGCGCTGCCCGCCCATTCTGAAAGCGTGCTTCGTATTGGCCTCGGGGCAGACCCGGACATGCTCGACCCGCATCTGGCGCGTACCTACTATGGCCGCTTCGTCTTTGCCTCCCTGTGCGACAGGCTGGTGGACGTGGATGAAAACCTGAAGGTCGTCCCCGGTCTGGCCAAAGACTGGGCGTGGAGTGACGATGGTAAAACCCTGACGCTCAATCTGCGCGAAGGCGTCACCTTCCACGACGGTGAGAAATTCGATGCTGCCGCGGCAAAATACAACCTCGACCGCGCCCTGACCTTAAAAGGCTCTCTGCGTAAAAGCGAGATCTCCTCCGTTGAATCGGTAGAAGTCACCGGCCCGATGCAGATTGCGCTGCACCTGAAAACGCTTGATGCCGCGCTGCTGATGCAGCTCACCGACCGCGCGGGCGCGATGATGGCCCCTGAGGCGGCGAAAAAGCCTGACTTTGCCGCCCATCCTGTCTGTTCTGGCCCGTATAAATTCGACAGCCGCGTGTCCCAGGACCGCATCGTTTTGAGCCGCTTCGACAACTACTGGAACAAAGACGCCTACCACTTCGACAAAATTATCTATCTGCCGATCCCTGATGCCTCCGTGCGTCTGGCGAACCTGCGCGCGGGGGATCTCGACCTGACCGAAGGCATCGCCGCCAGCGACGTGAAAACCGTCGAAGCCGACAGCAAGCTGGCGCTGGCGAAGGTAACTGGCCTGGGCTATCAGGGCATTACCTTCAACATCAACAACGGCAAGGTGCCGGCCAACGACCCGTTCAAAGATGCCCGCGTGCGCGAGGCCTTCTCGCAGGCTATCGACCGCGATGCGTTAAACCAGGTGGTCTTTGAAGGACTGTATACGCCAGCCAACCAGGCGTTTTCGACGGTCAGCCCGTATCACGTTAACCTGCCGGTCCCGCCACGTGACGTCGACAAGGCCAAAGCGCTGCTGAAAGCGGCAGGCATTACCGCGCCGCTAAACGTCAACCTGCTGGTGCCGAACAACCCAACCTCACAGCAGGTGGGGCAGGTGCTGCAGGCGATGGTCGCCGAGGCGGGCTTTAATCTGAACCTGCAGATGACCGAATTCGCCACGCTGCTCGACCGCCAGCAGAGCGGGGATTATCAGCTGAGCTTCTCCGGCTGGTCGGGACGCCCGGATCCGGACGGCAGCATCTACGGCTTTATCAACAGCAAAGGCACGCTTAACGATGGCCGCTACAGCAACGCCCAGGTCGATGAGTGGCTGATCCAGGCGCGCCAGAGCACCGACCAGGCCGCACGCCAGCCGCTGTACGACAAGGTGGTGAAGCAGCTGCAAACGGATATGCCGATTGCCTACCTCTACTTCGAGCCGCGCATTTTCGGTCTGAACAAAAGCGTGCAGGGCTTTAAGCCATACCCGGACGGCATCGTGCGTCTGGCGGGTTTGACGCTGGCGAAATAAACGTCCTGAGGAGAACCCATGCTGGAACTGATTTGCAAACGTCTGCTGCTGGCTATTCCGACGCTATTGCTGGTGAGCATGATGGTATTCGGGCTGCAAAAGCTGCTGCCCGGTGATCCGCTGATTGCTATGGCCGGCGAGGAGCGCGACCCTGCTGTCATCGCTCAGCTGCGTGCGGAGCTGAACCTCGATGCGCCGATCCCCGTGCAGTATTTCCACTGGCTGACGCGGGCGCTGCAGGGCGATCTGGGCGTCTCCTTACGTACGCATGAACCGGTGACGCAGCTGATCGCCAGCAAGCTGCCGGTCACGCTGGAGCTGTCGCTGCTGGCGATGATTATCGCGCTGGTGTTTGGCATCAGCATGGGGATCCTCGCGGCGGTGAACAAAAACAGCTGGGTCGATCACGGGGCGAACTTCGTGGCGATCTCGGGGATCTCGATCCCGCACTTCTGGCTGGGGATCCTGCTGATTCTGGTCTTTTCGGTAAACCTGCAGTGGCTCCCCGCGTCCGGCTATGTGCCGTTCAGTGAAGATCCGCTCCAGAACCTGCGCACGCTGCTGCTCCCCGCATCCGTGCTCGGAACGGGTCTCGCGGCAACGCTGATGCGCCACACCCGCGCCTCGATGATTGCCGTGCTGAAGGCGGACTATATCCGCACCGCGCGGGCGAAAGGGCTACTGCCGAAAGCGGTGATCCTGAAGCACGCCTTTCGCAACGCGCTGGTGCCGGTAATCACCCTCACCACGCTGCTGTTCGGCGAGCTGCTGGGCGGCGCGGTGCTGACCGAGCAGGTTTTCACCATTCCGGGCTTCGGCAAGATGATCGTTGACTCGGTTTTCAACCGTGACTACGCGGTGGTGCAGGGCGTGGTGCTGATTGTGGCAATCGGCTTCCTGATGCTCAACCTGCTGGCGGACGTGCTCTACGTCCTTATCAATCCGAAAATGCGAGGGTAACCATGGCGGAACTGACGACGCAAACCGTTGTGCCCGCGCTGCCGCGGGCGCAAAACCGGGTGCTGAAGAAATTCCTCGGCAATAAAAGCGCGGTGATCGGTGCGGTGGTGGTGGGTTTCTTTGTGCTGGTGGCGCTGCTGGCGCCGTGGATCGCCCCGTTCGATCCGGTTAAAGCTAACTTCCTGGCGGTGCGCAAAGCGCCGTCGGCTATGTACTGGTTCGGCACCGACGAGCTGGGGCGCGACATTCTATCCCGCATTATCTGGGGGGCTCGCACCTCGCTGATGGCGGGCTGTATGTCGGTCGTTATCGCGGTGGTTATCGGCGTGCCGCTAGGGTTGGTGGCGGGCTACTTCCAGAAGATGTGGGACGGCGTGATCTCGCGGTTTATCGAGGCGCTGCTGGCGTGTCCGTTCCTGATCATGGCGATCGCGCTGGGGGCGTTTTTGGGCCCGAGCCTGACGAACGCCATGATCGCCATCGGTCTTTCGGCGATGCCGATCTTCGCCCGCCTTACGCGCGGTCAGGTGATCGCTATTCGCAACGAAGAGTATATCGACGGCGCGCGGGCGATTGGCCTGCCGGATCGCTGGATCATCATCAAATACGTCCTGCCCAACGTGATGTCGCCGATCCTGGTGCAGGCCACGCTGGCGATTGCCTCAGCGATTATCGCCGAAGCCAGCCTGTCGTTTTTAGGGCTGGGGCAGCAGCCACCCAATCCGTCCTGGGGGTCCATGCTCAACACCGCGAAAGGTTTCCTTGAGCAGGCGCCGTGGATGTCCGTTTTCCCCGGCGTGGCGATTTTCCTTGCCGTGCAGGGCTTTAATTTACTTGGCGACGGGCTGCGCGATGCGCTCGATCCGCGCCACGACTAAGGAGTCATGATGACCAAAGCGCTTGATTTTACGTCCGGTTACGCTTCACGCCGCCCGCCGATGATGGGCCATAATGCTGTTGCCACGTCGCAACCCCTGGCGGCGCAGGCGGGGATGAAGATGCTGCAGCTGGGCGGCAACGCCGTTGATGCGGCCATTGCCACCGCGATGGCGCTGACAGTAGTAGAGCCGACTGGTAACGGGATCGGCAGCGACGCCTTTGCCATCGTCTGGGACGGCGAAAAGCTGCACGGCCTGAACGCGTCCGGTCGTTCGCCTGCGAGCTGGCATGCGGATCTGTTTGCCGGTAAAACCGCGGTGCCGGAAATCGGCTGGGACGCGGTGACCGTGCCGGGGGCGGTATCCGGCTGGGTCGCGCTGGCGGAACGCTTCGGCACGCTGCCGCTGACCACGCTGGCGCAGCCCGCCATTGACTACGCGCGCAACGGTTTCCCGGTTTCCCCGCTGATTGGCCATCTCTGGCAGCGCGGCTATAGCAAGCTGAAAGATCAGCCGGGCTTCAGCGCCTGCTTCGCGCCGGAAGGCCGCGCCCCGCGCGTGGGGAAAATCTTCCGTAACCCGGCGCAGGCGAACTCGCTGGAGCTGATCGCCCGCACCAACGGCGAAGCCTTTTACCGCGGCGAGCTGGCGCAGAAAATTGCTGCCTTCGCCAAAGAACATGGCGCGCACCTGACGGCTGAGGATCTGGCGAGCCATCGCGTGGACTGGGTAGAACTGCTATCGCGCGACTTCGCGGGCGGTTCGGTGCAGGAGCTCCCGCCTAACGGCCAGGGGATCGCCACGCTGATTGCGCTCGGCATTCTTGAGCAGTGCGGCATTGAGAAGCATCATCCGGATTCCGTGCAGTCCCTGCACCTGTCCATTGAGGCGATGAAGCTGGCGCTGGCGGATCTCGACCGCTACGTGGCGGATGAAGACCATATGGCGTTCGCGGCGAAAGAGCTGCTGAGCGACCATTATCTGAAGTCACGCGCGGCGCTTATCGATCATGACAAGGCGTCCGATTTTGTCTACGGTTCCCCGACCCAGAGCGGCACGGTCTACATCAGCAGCGCGGACGCCAGCGGAATGATGGTCTCGTTTATTCAGTCCAACTATATGGGCTTTGGATCAGGCATCGTGGTGCCTGACACCGGCATCAGCCTGCAAAACCGGGGCTGTGGTTTTTCGCTTGATCCCAGTCACCCGAACGCGCTGGCGGGCAGCAAGCGCCCGTTCCACACCATCATTCCGGGCTTTGCGATGGACGGCAACGGCCAGCCGCTGATGTCCTTCGGCGTTATGGGCGGCCCGATGCAGGCGCAGGGACACATGCAGATGGCGCTGCGCATTATGCTGCACGGGCAAAACCCGCAGGCAGCAATCGACGCCCCGCGTTGGCGAGTGGTGCAGGGCAGGGAGGTGATCGTTGAATCGACGTTCGATCGCAACACGATTGCCGCCCTGCGCGAGCGCGGACATCAGATCGTGGTGGAAGATCCGCTTCAGGATTACAACTTCGGTGGCGCGCAGGTAATTTACCGCCTGCCGGAAGGGCACTACGTGGCCGCGACGGAAAGCCGCAAGGACGGGCAGGCGCTGGTGAGTTAATATTTTATCCTCCCTCTCCCTTTGGGAGAGGGGCGGGGTGAGGGGATAATTTCACTCAATGCTAAACGGATCCGCATCCTGCCACGCCGGGAACTTCTCCCGATACTCCTTCAGCGCCGTCAACGACAGTTCGGCATCAATGCGCGTTGCCTGGTGCGGCTCGGCGGTGGCGATGATCTCGCCCTGCGGGTTCACCACCCGGCTGTCGCCGCGATAGTGATGCCCGTTGCCGTCCGTCCCCACGCGGTTGCAGCCCACCACGTACGCCTGGTTCTCAATCGCGCGCGCCACCAGAAGCGACTGCCAGTGCAGGGAGCGCGGTGCAGGCCAGTTGGCAACATACAGCGCCAGGTCGTAATCGTTGCGGTTACGCGACCACACCGGGAAACGCAGGTCGTAGCAGACCAGCGGCAAAATACGCCAGCCGCGCCATTCAAACACCACGCGCTCGTTACCGGCTTCATAGTGATGATGCTCATCCGCCATGCGGAACAGGTGGCGTTTATCGTAGAAATGCACTTTCCCTTCCGGCTCCACCAGCAGGAAGCGGTTCACCGGCCCGCGTTCGGTCTGCAGAGCGGCGCTTCCGGCAATCAGCGCGTTGGTCTGCTGCGCTTTGGCATGCATCCAGGCGACCACCTCATCCTGAGGCATTGACTGTTTTGCCGCTTCCATGGCGAAGCCGGTGGTGAACATTTCCGGCAGGACAATCACATCACGCCCGGTAATGCCTTCCAGTTGACGATCAAAGTGGCGCAGGTTGGCGGGGCCATCCATCCACACTAAAGGTTGCTGCAAAATAGAAATCTTCAGACCAGGCACAATTCAGACTCCTCAAACGACCACTTTTTGACACTGTAGCACGACATAACGAGAAAATGTGGCAATAAAAAACCCCGCGCGAGGCGGGGTTTGTATAAGCGAAACGCGTTATGCCGCTTCAGGTTTGCGGTGCTTCTCCGGCAGCTTTACCGGCTGCGTCGCCAGTTCGTCCGGTTCGAAATCATCCACGTTAATGCTGCGCAGACGGCTCTCTTCGGCTTTCACCAGCAGAGCGGCTTCATCTTTATTGATAATACCGCCTGCGAGTGCCTGTTTTGCCAGTTCGTCCAGACGAGTAAACGGCAGGTTTTTGCCCAACTGTTTACAGATCTTCTGATGAATCGGGTCGGCAGCCATCACGTCCAGCAGCGCCTCTTCCAGCAGACCCACCGGGTTATGCTGCGTCGGTGCCAGATACTGACCGCGACCGATGCGGGAGCGGGTTGCGCTCGGAACCTGTAGGATCTTCGCAACCTTGTGGTCCAGCTTGTCGGACGGCGCCAGATGGTGACGACCGGTCGGGAAGATCACCGCGCGCAGGGCACCCGCCACGAAGCGGTTCGGGAAGTTTGCCAGCAGATCGTCAATCGCCTGTTCAGCCTGATACATCGCATCCTGAACGCCCCAGTGTACCAGCGGCAGATCCGCTTCCTGACGGCCTTCATCGTCGTAGCGCTTCAGGACCGCCGAGGCCAGGAAGATCTGGCTCAACACATCGCCCAGACGGGCAGAGATACGCTCGCGACGCTTCAGGCTGCCGCCCAGCACCGCCATGGAGACGTCAGACAGCAGGGCCAGGTTGGCGCTCAGACGGTTCAGATGCTGGTAATAACGTTTGGTTGCATCGCCGGTTGGCGTGGCGCTGGTAAGACCGCGCGTCAGGCCCAGCCAGAAGCTACGTACCTTGTTGCTGCCCACGTGACCGATATGTTTGAACAGCAGCTTATCGAAGGCATCCACGTCGTTGTTCTGCGCAGCGGCCATCTCTTCCAGCACGTACGGATGGCAGCGAATTGCGCCCTGACCGAAGATCATCATGCTGCGGGTCAGGATGTTTGCCCCTTCCACGGTGATGGCAATCGGTGCGCCCTGATAGCCGCGCGCCAGGAAGTTGCCTTCGCCGAGCATAATGCCTTTACCGCCAGCAATATCCATCGCATCAATGATCGACTGCTGCGCGCGGTGGGTACAGTGGTACTTCACAATGGCGGACAGCACGGCCGGTTTCTCGCCCAGCATAATGCCGTAGGTAATCAGCGTGGCGGCGGCGTCCATCACGTAGGCGTTGCCCGCGATACGCGCCAGCGGCTCTTCGATACCTTCCATCTTGCCGATGGAAATTTTGAACTGACGGCGGATGTGGGCGTAGGCACCAATCCCCATCGCCACAGACTTCAGACCGCCGGTTGAGTTCGACGGCAGGGTAATGCCGCGACCCACAGACAGACATTCTACCAGCATACGCCAGCCCTGACCGGCCATTTTCGGACCACCGATGATGTAGTCAATCGGTACAAAGATATCCTGGCCGCGTGTCGGACCGTTCTGGAACGGTACGTTCAGCGGGAAGTGACGACGACCAATTTCAACGCCTGGGGTAGAGGTTGGGATCAGCGCACAGGTAATGCCCAGATCTTCTTCGCCGCCCAGCAGTCTTTCCGGATCAGAGAGCTTAAAGGCCAGACCCAGCACGGTGGCGATAGGCGCCAGGGTGATATAACGTTTGTTCCAGGTCAGGCGCATGCCGAGTACCTGCTCGCCCTGCCACTCGCCCATGCAGACCACGCCGGTATCCGGGATCGCGCCCGCATCGGAGCCCGCTTCCGGGCTGGTCAGCGCGAAGCAAGGGATTTCCTGACCGCGTGCCAGACGCGGCAGGTAGTGATCTTTCTGCTCTTCAGTACCGTAATGCTGCAGCAGTTCGCCCGGGCCTAAGGAGTTAGGCACGCCAACGGTAATCGCCAGGATCCCGGAGACGCCCGCCAGCTTTTGCAGGACGCGGGCCTGAGCGTAGGCGGAGAACTCCAGGCCGCCGTACTCTTTCTTGATGATCATCGCGAAGAAGCGATGCTCTTTCAGGTACGCCCACAGTTCCGGCGGCAGGTCGGCCATTTCATGGGTGATGGCAAAGTCGTTCGCCATACGGCACGCTTCTTCCACCGGGCCGTCAATAAAGGCCTGTTCTTCAGCGGTCAGGCGCGGCTGCGGATAGTTATGCAGCTTTTTCCAGTCCGGGTTGCCCTGGAACAGATCGCCTTCCCACCAGGTGGTGCCTGCGTCAATCGCTTCTTTCTCGGTACGCGACATTGGCGGCATCACTTTGCGGAAGCCTTTGAACACCGGCGCAGAGATCATTGATTTACGCATCGGGGCAAAGTTAAACGGCAGAAGAATGATGGCAAGAGGGACTAAAAGCCAGATATTCCAGAGGCCTGAGACGCCAAGCGCAGCAGTCCAGGCCAGAAGAATCAGGCTGCTCAGGAATAAACTCACACGGTGATAGAACAACACACCGAGCAGAACAACGGTTGCGAGAATGCTCAAAATCATCATAAAGAAAAGCTCCCTTGCTTGTAGGAGGTCTGACCACTTGTGATGATATGGTTGTAGTTGATGTGAATTCCTTTAGCAATGTGTTTACAAAATAATTACAACCTGGTTCACATTGTTCGTGTTTTAGCCGGCACAAAAAATCAAAACGCCGGACGAATCGCATGGCTTTAGCTTCTCGCTTTTCCCGCTATCCGGTACACTCCACTGTGTTATTTCATCAATACTGAAGGATTATCCTCATGTACCAGGATCTTATTCGTAACGAACTGAACGAAGCGGCGGAAACGCTGGCTAACTTTCTGAAAGATGATGCCAATATTCACGCTATTCAGCGCGCAGCGGTCCTGCTGGCCGACAGCTTCAAAGCGGGTGGCAAAGTGCTCTCCTGCGGTAACGGCGGCTCTCACTGTGACGCGATGCACTTCGCAGAAGAGCTGACCGGACGCTATCGCGAAAACCGTCCAGGCTACCCGGCGATTGCAATTTCCGACGTGAGCCATATCTCCTGCGTGGGCAACGACTTCGGTTACGATCACATCTTCTCCCGCTATGTAGAAGCGGTAGGCCGTGAAGGCGACGTGCTGCTGGGGATTTCGACCTCCGGTAACTCCGGCAACGTGATCAAAGCGATCGCCGCCGCGCGTGAAAAAGGGATGAAAGTCATCACCCTGACAGGTAAAGATGGCGGTAAGATGGACGGTACGGCGGATGTCGAAATTCGCGTTCCGCACTTCGGTTATGCTGACCGCATTCAGGAAATTCACATCAAAGTGATCCACATCCTGATCCAGCTGATCGAAAAAGAGATGGCTAAGTAAGACTTCGCTGGGGGCATTCTTGCCCCCGCTGTTGTGGAGGTGATGTATGTGCGAACTGCTCGGGATGAGCGCGAATGTGCCAACCGATATCTGCTTTAGTTTCACCGGGCTGGTGCAGCGCGGTGGAGGAACCGGGCCGCATAAAGACGGCTGGGGCATCACCTTCTACGAAGGAAAAGGGTGTCGCACGTTCAAAGATCCACAGCCCAGCTTTAATTCACCGATTGCCAAACTGGTACAGGACTACCCGATCAAGTCCCGCTCGGTGATCGCCCACATCCGCCAGGCTAACCGCGGCGAAGTGGCGCTGGAAAATACCCATCCGTTTACCCGCGAGCTGTGGGGCCGTAACTGGACCTATGCGCATAATGGGCAACTCACGGGCTATAAATCGCTGGAGACGGGCAATTTTCGCCCTGTTGGCGAAACGGACAGCGAAAAAGCCTTCTGCTGGCTGCTGCACAAGCTGACGGAGCGCTATCCCCGCACGCCCGGCAACATGACTGCCGTGTTCAAATATATCGCGACGCTGGCAACTGAACTGCGTGAAAAAGGCGTGTTCAACATGCTGCTCTCTGACGGCCGCTATGTGATGGCGTTCTGCTCGACGAATCTGTTCTGGATCACCCGCCGTGCGCCGTTTGGCGTTGCGACGCTTCTCGATCAGGATGTGGAGATAGATTTTCAGAAGGAGACCACACCGAACGATGTGGTCACTGTTATCGCAACGCAGCCGCTGACGGGCAACGAAACCTGGCAAAAGATTATGCCAGGCGAGTGGGTGCTATTTTGTCTCGGGGACCGTGTAATTTGACGCCAGCTGTGGATGGACGACTTCGTGGCTCAGCGGTTTGCTGACCACGTAACGGCCATCTACGATAGAGACCACCGGCGGCTTGTGGGTCTGCTCAAAATAGTCGTACCCTGGCTTCAGCTGTTTCCAGAAATCCGCGTAGTAAGAATATTTGTGACGCGCCATGTTGGCGTCCGTCATGCGGAACGGATAGATGCTGACCTGAACGTTAGGCTGCCCAAAGACCAGCGCGCCCGTCACGAACTGGAAAATCTCATCAATGCCGGAGTCGGTCATCGCATAACAGCCGATAGACACGCAGGCACCGTGGATCATCAGATATTTACCTTCATAACCGTGTGCACGGTCATAGGCATTCGGGAAGCCGATGTTAATGGCTTTATAGAAGCGGCTGTCAGGCTTGAGCTGGCTGCGCTGAACGTTGTAGAACCCTTCCGGACTTTTGAAATCGCCCTGACGCTGTTTTGGCCCCAGTCCGCCGGAGTAGTTACAAATTTTGTAACTATCAAGCAGCTGATATGTCTCGCCCATCTTCACAAACAGATCGAGAGTGCGTTCTTCCTTGAAGATTTGAATATAAACCGGCGATCCCATTAACTGCTGTTTATATTCCTTGCTGACCGGCGTCGTTGAGCTATTACTGCTGAGCAGTCCGGCAAACGACATGCACGGAATCAGAAGCATCGCAATGAACAATGCGATTTTACGCATACTACTAGTTCCTTGATAAAACCATGACCAACTTGCCAGGACGGCAAAAGAGACCCGAAATCAGATTATTCTGTTAGGAGCGCTCACATTAGCACCGCTATAGATTTTCGCAAGAGCCGGGCGGTGAGTTTACAAATTAGTTTTACTTAATAAACCATCAAAATTGCGATGGTTCCAGAAACTTTGCGCATTAGCTCGCAATTTGGCGCGCGCAATGGCGGATACCCTGCCCGCGGAAAGGGGAAAATGTTACACTTTGCGCCCACTGGATTGTTGTTCATGGAAACCTGCTAACCACATGTTTAAAATAAAAAAAGGACTTGATCTGCCGATTGCAGGCGTGCCCGCGCAGCACGTTTCGACAGGCGCAAGCGTCCGTCATGTCGCCATTTTGGGCGACGACTATCTGGGAATGCGCCCTTCAATGCTGGTACAGGAGGGCGATCGCGTGATCAAAGGACAGGCGCTCTTCGAGGACAAAAAAAATCCCGGCGTGATGTTCACGGCCCCCACGAGCGGCACCGTTGTGGCCATCAACCGTGGCGAACGGCGCGTTCTGCAGTCGGTGGTTATCCGCATTGAAGGCGATGAAAAGCGTGAGTTTCCCCATTATGACGCCGCAGAACTCGCTGCGCTGAACCGTGACGCCGTTCAGGCTCAGCTTCTGGCGTCCGGTTTATGGACCGCGCTTCGTACGCGTCCCTTCAGCAAATCCCCTGTTCCGGGCACGGAACCGGCCGCGATTTTCGTCACGGCAATCGACACCAACCCGCTCAGCGTGGATCCGCAGCCGGTTATTCTGGCGCAGCGCAAAGCCTTTGATGCCGGACTGACCGTTTTAACCCGCCTGACTTCGGGGAAAGTCCACGTTTGCCAGGCCGGCGGCGGCAAGCTTGGTGGGCATCCGCAAGGGCAGGTCACGTTTAATGAGTTTGCTGGCCCGCATCCGGCGGGGCTGGTCGGGACGCACATCCATTTCCTTGAGCCAGTAAGCCTGACGAAACAGGTCTGGCACCTTAATTATCAGGACGTCATCGCCATCGGTAAGCTTTTCACCACTGGTGAACTCTGCGCTGAACGGATAATCGCCATCGGTGGACCGCAGGCTGCAAACCCGCGCCTGGTGAAGACGTTGCTGGGGGCAGACATAAATGAACTGCTGGTGGGAGAAATGAAAGAGGGTGAAAACCGCCTGATTTCCGGTTCGGTCCTCAGCGGACGCCATGCTGTCAATACGCACGCGTATCTGGGACGTTTCCATCTGCAGGTCAGCATTGTGCAGGAAGGGCGCGAAAAAGAGCTGTTCGGCTGGGTGCTGCCCGGTGCGGAAAAATACTCCGTCACCCGGACTACGCTGGGCCACTTCTTGCGTAATAAGCTGTTTAGCTTCTCGACCAGCACGCACGGCGGCGAGCGCGCCATGGTCCCGATTGGCAACTACGAGCGCGTCATGCCGCTGGATATTCTGCCTACCATGCTGCTGCGCGATCTGCTCGCTGGGGATACCGATAGCGCGCAGGCGCTGGGCTGTCTGGAACTGGACGAGGAAGATCTGGCGCTCTGTACCTATGTCTGTCCAGGCAAATACGAATATGGACCGGTATTGCGCGAGGTGTTAACCCGCATTGAGCAGGAAGGATAACCGATGGGCTTAAAACACCTCTTTGAAAAAATTGAGCCGCACTTTACCGAAGGGAAGCTCAAAAAGTACTACCCGTTGTATGAAGCCACGACGACTATTTTCTACACGCCGGGGCTGGTGACGAAAGGGGCGGCGCACGTTCGCGATGCCATCGACCTTAAGCGCATGATGATCCTGGTATGGTTTGCGGTCTTCCCGGCGATGTTCTGGGGCATGTACAACGTTGGCTTGCAGACCATTCCGGCGCTGCACCACATGTACGATGCCCAGCAGCTGGCGCAGGTGATCCAGTCTGACTGGCACTACCGCCTGGCGCAGTCGCTAGGGGTAAGCTTTGCTGCAGACGCGGGCTGGCTGAGCATGATGACGCTGGGCGCGGTGTTCTTCCTGCCGATTTATATCACGGTATTTATCGTGGGTGGCTTCTGGGAAGTGCTGTTCGCCATCATCCGTAAACATGAGATCAACGAAGGCTTCTTCGTGACCTCTATTCTGTTTGCCCTGATTGTCCCGCCAACCTTACCGCTCTGGCAGGCGGCGCTGGGCATCAGTTTCGGCGTGGTCATTGCTAAAGAAATTTTCGGCGGCACCGGGCGGAACTTCCTCAACCCGGCGCTGGCGGGACGTGCGTTCCTCTTCTTTGCCTATCCGGCGCAAATCTCAGGCGATCTGGTCTGGACGGCGGCAGACGGCTTTTCCGGCGCGACGCCGCTTTCACAGTGGGCCGCACACGGCGGCGAAACTCTGGTGAACAACGCGACGGGTCAGCCCGTGACCTGGTTTGATGCCTTTATTGGCAACATTCCGGGCTCCATCGGAGAAGTCTCTACGCTGATGATTTTGCTCGGCGGCGCGATCATTCTTTTTGGCCGCGTGGCCTCCTGGCGAATTGTTGCGGGCGTGATGATCGGCATGGTGCTGACCGCCACCCTGTTCAACGTTATCGGTTCGACCACCAATCCGATGTTCTCCATGCCGTGGTACTGGCATCTGGTGCTGGGTGGCTTCGCGTTCGGCATGATGTTCATGGCAACCGACCCCGTGTCTGCCTCCTTCACTGACAAAGGTAAATGGAGCTATGGCGTGCTCATTGGCGCAATGTGTGTCCTGATCCGCGTGGTCAACCCGGCGTACCCGGAAGGGATGATGTTGGCCATTCTGTTTGCCAATCTGTTTGCGCCACTCTTCGATTACCTTGTGGTGCGGGCCAACATCAAGCGGAGGAAGGCGCGTGGCTGAAGTAAAAAATAACGACAGCATCAGCAAAACGCTACTGGTGGTACTGGTGCTCTGCCTGGTCTGCTCCATTGTCGTAGCCGGCTCTGCCGTAGGGTTAAAACCCCTGCAGCAGGAGCAACGTGCGCTGGATAAACAGCGCAACATTCTGGCCGTCGCCGGGCTGATGCAGGAAGGAATGAGCGCAGACGACGTTTCTGCCGTCTTTGCTGAACGTATTTCGGCGCGTCTGGTGGATTTAAAAACGGGTGAACTGCTCGATAAAGACCCGGCAAAATTCAACCAGGCGCTGGCGCTCAAAGATCCGCAGATGAGCCTGACGCTGGAGGCATCCCAAGATCCCGCGGGGATTAAGCGTCGCAGCAACCTTGCCGAAGTTTATCTGGTTCGCGATCCCCAAAAACGCATTCAGGAAGTGGTACTTCCTATTTACGGTAATGGTCTGTGGTCAATGATGTATGCCTTTGTCGCTCTTGATACCGATGGCCGCACGGTCAAAGGCATTACGTATTACGACCAGGGCGAAACCCCGGGGCTGGGTGGTGAAGTTGAGAACCCTAACTGGCGGGCACAGTTTGTCGGCAAGAAAGTGCTCGACGATAACGGCCTGCCTGCGCTGAAGGTGATGAAAGGGGCGGCTCGTCCCGGTGACGACTACGCCGTTGACGGGCTTTCCGGCGCCACGCTCACATCAAAAGGCGTGCAGCACAGTTTTGATTTCTGGATGGGCGAGCTGGGCTTTGGTCCTTTCCTGAAAAACGTACGTGAAGGAGCGCTGAACAATGGCTGATACCGGTGAACTGAAAGAAGTCAAAAAAGTACTCATTGGCCCACTGCTCGCCAATAACCCGATCACGCTGCAGGTGCTGGGCGTCTGTTCAGCCCTGGCGGTGACGACCAAACTGGAAACGGCGGTAGTGATGACGCTGGCGGTTACGCTGGTCACGGCGTTCTCCAGCATGTTTATCTCGATGATCCGCCACCACATCCCCAACAGCGTGAGGATCATCGTCCAGATGGCGATCATCGCCTCGCTGGTGATCGTGGTCGATCAGCTGCTGCGCGCCTTTGCCTATGAAACCTCCAAACAGCTCTCGGTGTTTGTCGGGCTGATTATCACTAACTGTATCGTCATGGGGCGTGCGGAAGCCTACGCCATGAAAATGCCGCCGCTGGCGAGCTTTATGGACGGCATCGGCAACGGCCTCGGCTACGGCGTGATCCTGCTTACGGTTGGGTTTCTGCGCGAGCTGATTGGCAGCGGCAAGCTGTTTGGCATCACGGTGCTGGACACGGTGCAGAACGGCGGCTGGTATCTGCCAAACGGCCTGTTCCTGCTGGCCCCTAGCGCATTTTTCATTATCGGTTTGTTGATCTGGCTGATTCGTACGTTGAGACCAGAACAGCAGGAAAAGGAGTAACCGACGATGGCTCATTACCTGAGTTTGTTTGTGCGGGCGGTGTTTGTTGAAAACATGGCGCTCGCGTTTTTCCTGGGCATGTGTACGTTCCTTGCCGTGTCTAAAAAGGTCTCCACGGCATTTGGGCTGGGCGTGGCGGTCACCGTTGTGTTGGGACTTTCGGTTCCGATTAACAATCTGGTCTACAACTTTGTGCTGCGTGACGGCGCGCTGGTGGAAGGGGTTGATCTCAGCTTCCTGAACTTTATCACCTTTATCGGGGTGATCGCGGCGCTGGTGCAAATCCTCGAGATGATCCTCGATAAGTACTTCCCGTCGCTGTACAACGCGCTGGGGATCTTCCTCCCGCTGATCGCGGTGAACTGCGCCATCTTTGGTGGCGTCTCGTTTATGGTTCAGCGTGATTACAATTTCAGTGAATCCGTGGTGTACGGTTTTGGTTCCGGCATCGGCTGGATGCTGGCGATTGTCACCATGGCGGGGATCCGCGAGAAAATGAAATATGCCAACGTGCCTGCGGGTCTGCGTGGCTTAGGGATCACCTTTATCACCACCGGGTTGATGGCGCTGGGCTTTATGTCCTTCTCCGGTGTGCAGCTATAAGGGCTAACAGATGGAAATTATCCTTGGCGTGGTGATGTTCACGCTGATCGTACTGGTGCTGTCAGGGTTAATTCTGGTGGCGCGCGCGAAGCTGGTGAATTCCGGTGACGTGGTGATTGATATTAACGACGAGCCGCAGAATCAGATCCGCACGCCAGCGGGTGACAAACTGCTCAATACGCTCTCGGGCAATGGGATCTTTGTCTCGTCAGCCTGCGGCGGTGGCGGCTCCTGCGGGCAGTGCCGCGTGACGGTAAAAGAGGGCGGTGGCGATATTCTGCCAACCGAGCTGGCGCATATCACAAAGCGTGAAGCGAAAGAGGGCTGCCGTCTGGCCTGCCAGGTCGCGGTGCGTCAGAACATGAAGATTGAGCTGCCGGAAGAGATCTTCGGCGTCAAAAAATTGGAGTGCGAGGTTATCTCAAATGATAACAAAGCCACCTTTATTAAAGAGCTGAAGCTGCGGGTACCGGAAGGGGAAGATGTTCCGTTCCGCGCCGGAGGATACATTCAGATTGAGTGTCCTGAACATACCGTGGCGTATGCGGACTTCGACGTGCCGGATGAGTACCGCGCCGACTGGGACAAATTCAATCTCTTCCGCTTTGTATCGGAGATAAAAGAGCCGACGCTGCGCGCCTACTCGATGGCTAACTACCCGGAAGAGAAAGGCATCATCATGCTCAACGTGCGTATCGCCACGCCGCCACCGAATGTGCCGGATGCACCGCCGGGCGTGATGTCGTCATACATCTGGTCCCTGAAGCCGGGAGATAAGGTGACTATCTCCGGTCCGTTCGGGGAGTTTTTCGCGAAAGATACCGACGCGGAAATGGTCTTTATCGGAGGCGGTGCCGGTATGGCCCCGATGCGCTCGCACATTTTTGACCAGCTCAAGCGGCTCGGCAGCAAGCGTAAAATCAGCTTTTGGTACGGGGCGCGCTCGCTGCGCGAGATGTTCTACGACGACGAGTTTGAACAGCTGGCGCGTGAAAACCCGAACTTTACCTTCCACGTTGCGCTTTCCGATCCGCAGCCGGAAGATAACTGGACGGGCTATACGGGGTTCATCCACAACGTGCTGTATGAAAACTACCTCAAACAGCACCCGGCACCCGAGGACTGCGAGTTCTATATGTGTGGCCCGCCGATGATGAACGCCGCCGTGATTAAGATGCTGAAAGATCTCGGTGTCGAAGATGAGAACATCTTGCTCGACGACTTTGGAGGTTGATGATGCTGACGTTTCTGGCAACCTTTGTGGTTTTTGTGCTTGTCATCTTCGGCATGTCGTTAGGCTGGATCGTTAAGCGGAAAAGCATTCAGGGCAGCTGCGGCGGTATCTCCTCTATTGGGATGGAAAAGGTTTGCGACTGCCCGGAACCGTGCGATGCGCGGAAGAAAAGGATGGCCCGCGAACAGCAGCGCATTATTTAGTCTTGTCTGTCGGGTAAGGCGAAGCCGTCACCCGACAATTTCCACGCACGCTTCTCAACCCTCATTTGTTTACTGTATACTTATCCAGTTATAAGTGAGGGCATACTATGCGCAAAATAATCCATGTTGATATGGACTGCTTTTTTGCCGCAGTGGAGATGCGAGACAACCCGGCGCTGCGGGATATTCCCATCGCCATTGGCGGCAGCCGCGTTCAGCGTGGCGTCATCAGCACCGCCAACTATCCTGCGCGCAAATTTGGCGTGCGCAGCGCCATGCCGACGGCGATGGCCTTAAAGCTTTGTCCTCATCTCACGCTTCTGCCCGGCCGGTTTGAAGCCTATAAAGAGGCTTCCCTTCACATCCGGGAAATCTTCTCCCGCTATACCTCTCTCATAGAGCCGCTGTCGCTCGACGAAGCCTATCTGGACGTGACCGACAGCGTTCACTGCCACGGCTCCGCCACGCTGATGGCGAAGGAGATCCGCCAGACGATTTTCAACGAGCTGAATTTGACGGCGTCGGCGGGCGTCGCGCCCGTTAAATTCCTTGCCAAAATCGCCTCCGATTTAAATAAGCCCAACGGTCAGTACGTCATCACACCGGAAGAGGTGCCTGCATTTTTAAAAACGCTGCCGCTCGGCAAAATCCCCGGCGTAGGAAAAGTTTCTGCCGCAAAGCTGGAAAGCATGGGGCTACGGACCTGTGAAGACGTGCAGCAAAGCGATCTCGCCATGCTGCTCAAGCGTTTCGGGAAGTTTGGCCGCGTGCTGTGGGAGCGTAGCCAGGGAATTGACGATCGCGATGTGAACAGCGAGCGGCTCCGTAAATCCGTCGGCGTTGAGCGCACCCTCATTGAAGATATACATGACTGGTCCGAATGCGAAATGATCATCACGGAACAGCTTTATCCGGAGCTGGAACGGCGTTTAATCAAGGTGAAGCCGGACCTGCTGATTGCCCGTCAGGGTATCAAATTAAAATTCAACGACTTCCAGCAGACCACGCAGGAACACGTCTGGCCGCGACTGAATAAAGACGATCTCATCGCGACGGCAAAAAAGGCCTGGGAAGAGCGCCGGGGCGGGCGAGGGGTAAGGCTGGTGGGATTGCACGTCACGCTGCTGGATCCGCAGCTAGAGCGACAGCTGGTTCTGGGATTGTAAAAAAGCCCGGTGGCGCTACGCTTACCGGGCCTGGATTTTTCACCCTCTTCCACAGGAGGAGGGCTGGGATGAAGATGTTATTTCGCAGGGATCGCTTTCAGCAGTTCAGTCAGCAGCGTCCAGTAGTGACCGACGCTTTCGATATGAACCTGCTCATCCGGCGAGTGCGGACCGGTAATGGTTGGCCCGATGGACACCATATCCATATCCGGATACGGTTTCTTGAACAGACCACATTCCAGACCCGCGTGGATCACCTGAATGTTTGGCGTGCTGTTGAACAGACGCTGGTAAGTTTCACGCACCAGCGCCATCACCGGAGAGCTTGCATCCGGCTGCCAGCCCGGGTAGCTGCCTTTTGCAGACGTTTTCGCGCCCGCCAGCGTGCCCAGAGATTCCAGCATGCTCACCACGTACTCTTTACCGCTGTCGATCAGCGAGCGGACCAGGCAGATGATTTCCGCGCTGTCGTCGCTCATGGTCACCACGCCCACGTTCAGTGAGGTTTCCACCACGCCTTTCGCCACGTCAGAGTTGCGGATCACGCCGTTTGGCGTCGCGTTCAGCAGCTGAACAAAGGTGTCACGAGACTGCACGGTCAGCGCGGCTTTATCTGTAGAAACAGATTCCAGCACTACGGTCAGGTTCTTCTCTTTCGCCGACAGTTCGTTTTTCAGGATATCCAGGTACACGGTGGAGAGTTTTTTCAGCTCGTCCGCTTTTGCTGCTGGAACCGCTACGGTGGCGAACGCTTCGCGTGGGATCGCGTTACGCAGGGTACCGCCGTTGAAATCCACCAGACGCAGATCCAGCTCGGCCGCATGGCCTGCCAGGAAGCGTGCCAGCAGCTTGTTGGCGTTACCCAGACCCAGGTGAATATCGCCGCCGGAGTGGCCGCCTTTCAGACCTTTCAGCGTCAGCTTGAAGGTCTGGAAGCCCGCAGGTATTGCTTCGCGAGACAGCGGCAGGGTAGAGATAAAATCAATCCCGCCCGCGCATCCCATGTAGATTTCGCCTTCTTCTTCTGAGTCGGTGTTGATCAGGATATCCGCCTGCAGCCAGTTCGCCTGCAGACCGAATGCGCCGTCCATGCCCGCTTCTTCGGTCATGGTTAACAGCACTTCCAGTGGACCGTGCTCAACGCTGTCGTCGGCCAGCACCGCCAGCGCAGAGGCCATACCGATGCCGTTATCCGCGCCCAGCGTGGTGCCGCGTGCTTTCACCCAGTCGCCGTCGATGTACGGTTGAATCGGATCTTTGGTGAAGTCGTGAACGGTGTCGTTGTTCTTCTGTGGCACCATGTCCAGGTGCGCCTGCAGCACAACCGGTTTGCGGTTTTCCATGCCTGCGGTTGCAGGTTTGCGGATCAGAATATTGCCAACCTGGTCGCGTTCAGCATGCAGACCTTTTTCCTTCGCCCAGCCCATAATATGTTCGGCAAGCTGTTCTTCATGGTAGGAAGGGTGTGGAATGGAGCAGATTTTGGCAAAAATATCCCACAGCGGCTGCGGAGATAGTTGAGACAGTTCAGACACGATAAGTCTCCTTGTCGAGGCGCTGCAAACAGGGTTGCAGGTCACAGGGTTAGCAGGTTAATAGTTACCACAAGTCAGGCTTGCGAGATGAAACTGAGAATACCACTTTCTCTGCTGGCTGGTAGCATAAAGCATGTAAAAACTCAGGCAGAGGGCGCTAAACACTGGTTTTTAGTGCGTCAGATCTCTATAATCTCGCGCAACCTATTTCCCCCTCGAACACTTTTTAAGCCGTATAAAAACAGGCTGGGACACTTCACATGAGCGAAAAATACGTCGTCACCTGGGACATGTTGCAGATTCACGCACGCAAACTGGCTGCGCGTCTGATGCCTTCCGAACAGTGGAAAGGCATTATTGCCGTCAGCCGTGGCGGTCTGGTACCGGGGGCGCTGCTGGCACGTGAGCTGGGTATTCGTCATGTCGATACCGTTTGCATCTCCAGCTATGACCATGACAACCAGCGTGAGCTGACCGTGCTGAAACGTGCGGAAGGTGACGGTGAAGGCTTCATCGTTATTGATGACCTGGTGGATACCGGCGGTACTGCGGTCGCTATCCGCGAAATGTATCCTAAAGCGCACTTCGTCACTATCTTCGCTAAACCGGCTGGCCGCCCGCTGGTTGACGATTACGTGATTGATATCCCGCAGGATACCTGGATTGAACAGCCATGGGATATGGGCGTGGTCTTTGTACCGCCTATTTCAGGCCGTTAATACCAGTACGTAACTTTACACGCCCGGCTATGTCGGGCGTTGTTCTTTTTGGCCTGCCACGCGTTACAATAGTCTTCATATGACGTATTCATGGAGGCAACGCAATGACGCAGGCGAATCTCACCGAGACACTCTTCAAACCCCGTTTCAAACACCCTGAAACGTCGACGCTGGTGCGTCGCTTTAATCCGGGTACCCAGCCTGCCGTCCAGTCCGCGTTAGACGGTAAAAACGTGCCTCACTGGTATCGCATGATTAACCGCCTGATGTGGATCTGGCGCGGTATCGACCCCCGTGAAATCCTCGATGTGCAGGCACGTATCGTGATGAGTGAAGCCGAGCGTACCGACAGCGAACTCTATGATACCGTGGTGGGCTACCGTGGCGGAAACTGGATCTATGAGTGGTCTAAACAGGCGATGGTTTGGCAGCAAAAAGCCAGCCAGGAAGAGGATGCCACGCGCAGCGGCAAGCACTGGCTGCATGCGGCCAATCTCTACGCCATTGCCGCTTATCCACATCTGAAAGGTGATGAGCTGGCTGAGCAGGCACAGGCGCTGGCGAATCGCGCTTACGAAGAGGCGGCTCAACGCCTGCCAGGCCAGATGCGCGAACTCGAGTTTACCATTCCGGGTGGGTCATCCATCACCGGGTTCCTGCATATGCCTGAAGGTGAAGGTCCGTTCCCGACCGTCCTCATGTGCGGGGGGCTGGATTCGCTGCAAATCGACTATTACAGCCTGTATGAGCGCTACTTCGCACCAAAAGGGATCGCGATGCTGACGCTTGATATGCCTTCAATTGGTTTCTCATCCAAATGGAAACTGACTCAGGATTCCAGCCTGCTGCACCAGCATGCGCTAAAAGCGCTGGAAAACATTCCGTGGGTTGACCACACCCGCGTGGCGGCATTCGGCTTCCGTTTCGGCGCGAACGTCGCGGTGCGTCTGGCTTACCTTGAATCTTCTCGCCTTAAAGCCGTCGCCTGCCTCGGCCCGGTCGTACACGCCCTGCTCAGCGATCCCGCACGTCAGGGGAGCGTGCCTGAAATGTACTTAGATGTGCTGGCCAGCCGTCTTGGCATGCATGATGCATCAGACGAAGCGCTGCGCGTTGAGCTCAATCGCTACTCGTTAAAAACGCAAGGCTTGCTGGGACGTCGCTGCCCGACGCCGATGCTGTCGGGATTCTGGAAAAACGATCCGTTTAGCCCGGAAGAAGAGTCGCGCTTAATCACTTCGTCATCTGCGGATGGCAAATTGCTTGAGGTGCCGTTCAGCCCGGTCTATCAGAATTTCGACAAAGCACTGAAAGAGATTACGCGCTGGATAGCTCAGAGATTGTGTTAATAGATTGCTAAATTTCGCTGGTTTGGTAAAACAGTGGCTTCACAAAAGGAGATCGCAATGACGTTACCGAGTGGACACCCGAAAAGTAGATTGATTAAGAAGTTCATGGCTCTTGGCCCGTATATTCGAGAAGAGCAGTGTGAAAAGAATCGCTTTTTTTTCGACTGCCTGGCTGTATGCGTCAACGTGAAGCCTGCACCCGAAAAACGTGAATTCTGGGGCTGGTGGATGGAAATGGAAGCAGAGGAAAAACGCTTTACGTATAGCTACCAGTTTGGCCTGTTTAATAAAGACGGCAACTGGCAGGCGACCACTATCAAAGATCAGGAAGTCATTGACCGCCTGGAATACACCCTGAAAGAGTTTCACGACAAAGCGAGCGCACTGCTGGCGACTCTGGATCTCAAGTTCGAACCCGCAGATGACTTTTCCAGCGAAGCGGTGAAGCTGACTGCCTGATAGCGTCACAGCGCCGGGTGGCGGCTTCGCCTTACCCGGCCTACAAAATGCACTATCCCGTAGGCCCGGTAAGCGCAGCGCCACCGGGCAAAAAAAATCCCGGCTCAACTGCCGGGATTTTCTTATTCGGATAATCTTAGAACTGGTAGGTCATACCCAGTGCAACGATGTCATCGCTGCTCACGCCCAGTTTATTTTTGTCGTCAATCTGGTTGATTTTATAATCAACAAAGGCGGACATATTTTTGTTGAAGTAATAGGTCGCGCCAACGTCAATATATTTCACCAGATCTTCGTCGCCAATACCTTCGATATCTTTGCCTTTAGACTGGACATATCCCAGGGACGGGCGCAGACCGAAGTCGAACTGATATTGTGCGACCACTTCAAAGTTCTGCGCTTTATTTGCAAACCCACCGGAAATTGGCGTCATATTGCGGGTTTCTGAATACATTGCAGCCAGATAAATATCGTTCGCATCATATTTCAGACCTGTTGCCCAGGCTTCTGCTTTCTGGCCCTGGCCACGCGCCAGCAGGTTCTGAGCGTTGGTGCGGTCAGAGTTGGTGTAGGCGCCGCTGACGGCGAAATCGCTGCCGCCGAAGTCATAGGTCAGAGAGGTACCAAAACCGTCACCGTTCTGTTTCTTGGCGTCGCGGTTTTCGTTTTTGCCCTGGTACTGCAGGGTCATGTCCAGGCCGTCAACCGCACCGAAGAAGTCGGTGTTACGGTAGGTGGCAAGACCGGTCGCACGCTTGGTCATGAAGTTATCGGTCTGCGCGGAAGAGTCGCCGCCGAACTCAGGGAACATATCGGTCCATGCTTCGACGTCATACAGGGCACCCAGGTTACGACCGTAATCCAGTGAACCAAAGTTTTTCAGCTTCAGGCCCGCGAACGCCAGACGCGTCTTCTGAGTAGAGTCGCTCTCGGCTTTGTTACCTGCGAATTCAGATTCCCAACGGCCATAGCCCGTCAGCTGATCGTTAATCTGCGTTTCGCCTTTAAAACCGAAACGAACGTAAGTCTGATCGCCATCTTTGGTAGCATCATCGCTGATGTAGTGCATGGCTTTCACTTTGCCGTACACGTCCAGCTTATTACCATTTTTATTATAAACTTCAGCTGCGTGAACGGATGCAGAAGCCACTACGCCCATAACCATTAATGCCAGAGTGCTCTTTTTCATTTTCGATCCTGTCTTATAAACGCGCTAAAAAATTCGCTGGACGATAAGCTCATGCTTAAGTCCCGTGAAAAAACAGGAAGGGTTTTATCGTTCTGGAATGAAACTTTTATGACAAACTAAGAATAATTTTAAAAAACTGTGATTTATTATTTCGGTAATAAAACTGTCAAATTCTCCCGCTACGCTTCCTGATCCCGCGCAACAAAGTGTTTCGCGATGTGCTAAGGCAGTTGGCAACGGGGCTGACTCCTGTTAAAACGTTCGTTTGACATTACTTTCCCTTATCGTTGAACGGCAGAGAATCATGAGTGACAGCCAGACGCTGGTGGTAAAACTCGGTACCAGTGTTTTAACAGGCGGATCGCGCCGCCTAAATCGCGCCCACATTGTTGAGCTTGTACGTCAGTGCGCTCAGTTACATGCCGCAGGGCATCGTATTGTGATTGTGACCTCCGGGGCGATTGCCGCCGGGCGTGAGCACCTGGGTTACCCCGAACTCCCCGCGACGATCGCCTCCAAACAGCTCCTGGCCGCCGTGGGACAAAGCCGACTCATTCAACTCTGGGAACAGCTGTTCTCTATCTATGGCATTCACGTCGGGCAGATGCTGCTGACGCGTGCGGATATGGAAGACAGAGAGCGCTTCCTGAACGCCCGCGATACCCTGCGCGCGCTGCTGGACAACAATATTGTTCCGGTCATTAACGAGAACGATGCCGTTGCTACCGCTGAAATCAAAGTGGGTGATAACGATAACCTTTCGGCTCTGGCCGCCATTCTGGCCGGAGCCGATAAATTACTGTTGCTGACCGATCAGCAGGGGCTGTTCACCGCCGATCCGCGCGCTAACCCGGAAGCCGAGCTGATTACCGACGTTCACGGCATCGACGATGCGCTGCGCGCTATCGCCGGTGACAGCGTTTCAGGCCTCGGAACGGGCGGTATGGGGACCAAGCTGCAGGCCGCTGACGTGGCGTGCCGCGCCGGTATCGACACCATCATTGCCGCGGGCAGCCGCCCTGGCGTGATTGGCGACGTGATGGAAGGCATCTCCGTCGGCACCCGCTTCCACGCTCAGGAATCCCCGCTGGAAAACCGTAAGCGCTGGATATTTGGCGCGCCGCCTGCGGGCGAACTCGTCGTCGATGAAGGGGCAACCGCCGCGATTCTGGAACGAGGAAGTTCATTACTTCCTAAAGGAATTAAAAGCGTGACAGGCAACTTCTCCCGTGGTGAAGTGATCCGTATTCGTAACCTCGAAGGCCGCGACATCGCCCACGGCGTAAGCCGCTATAACAGCGATGCCCTGCGCCGCATCGCGGGTCACCATTCGCAGCAGATCGACGCCATTCTGGGCTATGAATATGGCCCGGTTGCCGTGCATCGCGATGACATGATTATTCGTTAAGGAGCCAGAACATGCTGGAACAAATGGGCGCCGCCGCGAAGGCCGCCTCTTACAAACTGGCGCTCCTTTCCAGCCGCGAGAAAAACCGCGTGCTGGAAAAAATCGCTGATTATCTCGAATCACAGTCTCAGGAGATTTTGCTCGCCAACGAGCAGGATTTACTGGAAGCGCGCCGCAACGGTCTGAGCGAAGCGATGCTCGACCGTCTGGCGTTGACCCCGGCCCGCCTGAAAGGCATCGCCGACGATGTTCGTCAGGTATGCAATCTGGCCGACCCGGTAGGGCAGGTGATTGACGGTGGGCTGCTGGACAGCGGTTTACGCCTGGAGCGCCGTCGCGTGCCGCTCGGCGTTATCGGCGTTATTTATGAAGCCCGACCAAACGTGACGGTGGATGTCGCCTCCCTGTGCCTGAAAACCGGCAACGCCGCCATTCTGCGCGGTGGGAAAGAGACCTGGCGCACCAACGCCGCGACGGTGAAAGTCATTCAGCAGGCGCTGGAAGAGTGTGGCTTACCGGCGGGTGCCGTGCAGGCAATTGAGAGCCCGGACCGCGCGCTGGTCAACGAAATGCTGCGCATGGACAAATACATCGACATGCTGATCCCACGCGGCGGCGCGGGCCTGCACAAGCTGTGCCGCGAGCAGTCGACGATTCCGGTTATCACCGGCGGTATTGGCGTGTGTCATATCGTGGTAGACGACAGCGCTGAGATTGCACCGGCGCTGAAGATTATCGTGAACGCGAAGACCCAGCGTCCAAGCACCTGTAACACCGTTGAAACGCTGCTGGTGCATCAGGACATAGCGAACACCTTCCTGCCGGCCCTCAGCAAACAGATGGCCGAGAGCGGCGTGACGCTGCATGCTGACGCCAGTGCGCTCGCGCTGCTGCAAGATGGCCCGGCTAACGTCGTTCCCGTCAACGCGGAGCAGTACGACGACGAGTTCCTGTCACTGGATCTGAACGTGAAAATCGTGAGCGATCTCGACGACGCCATTGCGCACATCCGTGAGCATGGCACGCAGCATTCTGACGCCATCCTGACGCGTACGCTGCGCAATGCCGATCGCTTCGTGAACGAAGTAGATTCTTCTGCGGTGTATGTGAATGCCTCCACCCGCTTCACCGACGGCGGTCAGTTCGGCCTCGGCGCTGAGGTGGCGGTCAGCACGCAGAAACTGCACGCGCGCGGTCCGATGGGCCTCGAAGCGCTGACCACGTACAAGTGGATCGGCTTCGGTGACGATACGATTCGTGCGTAAATAATCACGGGTGATGCAAAAGTAGCCGTTTGATTCAAAAGGGCATTGACGCATCACCCGGTTAGATCTAACCTTTTGCCCCGTGGTTACACTCGTAACCGGCCTCTCAGGGCCGATATAGCTCAGTTGGTAGAGCAGCGCATTCGTAATGCGAAGGTCGTAGGTTCGACTCCTATTATCGGCACCATCCCCTAGTTTTCTCAAGTCAACTCGCATCAACAAAATCCTTTTAAAACATAGATATTACGTTGTTTTCAGTCATTTGACGTCAACCTCTATCCATTGAAATCAACATGCCTTTGGGGGCACAATCAGGGGCATGTTCTGTTCGGTCTAGGAAATGTGCCCCCAATGATGCTGAATGCCCGAAAGGTTGAAGCCGCGAAAGGAAAAGAGAAGAGCTACAAGCTGTCTGATGGAGGTGGTCTGTATCTTCAAGTAGAACCCAATGGCTCTCGTTACTGGCGTATGAAGTACCGTTTTGCTGGCAAAGAGAAGCGTTTATCTTTTGGTGTCTATCCAACAGTTTCTTTGGCTGATGCCAGGCAAAAGCGTGAAGACGCAAAGAAATTGCTCGCAGCCGGTGAAGACCCCGGCGAAGTGAAGAAAGCCAAAAAACATGCTTTAACCGCTGCTACAGAGATACTCAATCCATTCAGAGAAGTGGCGTTAGAGTGGCACAAAATGAAGTCACCTAAATGGTCTGAGGGCTATGCTTCAGACATTATCGAGGCATTTGAGAAAGACATTTTCCCGCACATTGGCCATCGACCCATTGCTGATATTAAGCCCCTAGAGCTGCTTGAAGTTCTGAGATTAATAGAAGCCAGAGGAGCAATGGAAAAAGCGAAGAAAGTCCGTCAACGATGCGGTGAAGTATTCCGCTACGCCATCGTAACAGGTCGAGCGATCTACAATCCGGCACCGGATCTTGCCAGTGCAATGCAAGGGCATGAAGCAGTCCACTATCCATTTCTCAAAGTCAACGAGCTACTCGAGTTCTTCACTGCCCTTAACGCTTATTCAGGAAGCCCGATAGTGTTGCTGGGAGCGCATCTGCTCATCCTGACAGGTCTCAGAACCGGAGAGCTACGAGCAGCGGAATGGCGTGAGGTGGATTTTGATAACGCAGTGTGGGAAATTCCCAAAGAACGCATGAAAATGCGTAGGACTCATATTGTACCACTGTCAAAACAAGCATTAGTTCACCTCGGGCGGTTGAAAGAGCTGACAGGCAACTATCCGCTCATGTTCCCTGGACGCAACGATCCCAGTAAATTCATGAGTGAAGCCAGTATAAACCAGGTGTTTAAACGTATTGGGTATGCTGGCCGTGTAACAGGGCATGGTTTCAGGCATACGATGAGTACGATTCTGCATGAGAAAGGTTTTAATAGCGCTTGGATTGAAACCCAGCTTGCTCATTTAGACAAGAACTCTATTCGTGGAATTTATAACCATGCTCAATATATTGAAGGGCGTAGGGAAATGATGCAGTGGTATGCTGACTTTTTAGAGGGACTAAAATGAAAACTATTCCTTCTTTAGATTATTACAGAGTGAGCCGAGCAGCTAAATTAATAGGCTGTGATGTTGGTGATTTAATTCATTGGGGAGCAGTAGATAAAATCAAACTTTGTGTCATGCTGGATATGGCCAATTCAATTTTTCATAGCTCTGTGGACGTTAAAAAAATAAATAATGACTTAAGGGATTTGCCTAATCATACTGAAGAATTCAAAGAATTAACTAGGAATTCATTTATATATAATGACGACTCAATTTACACTGAGGGTATTGAATTTTTCTTTAAGGATGATTTATTTAGTTTTGACTCTGACGATGAAGACTCACTTAACATCGCTTATGGGCACGCATCGGGATTATGGGAGCTTGAGCAAAGAGTATTAATTAAAATGGAAATGAATAATTTCTATGATGATGGGCTAATAGTTTTACCTTCAGGGGAAATGAGCTTTGAGGGTTTCTTTTGTTGTTTATTGCCTGATTCACAAGGATGCAGAATTACATCAAACGATCTATGGATCACGAGAGAGCATGTTGAAAGAATTCTATCAAATGATATAGCCAATAAGATAATTCATAAGCCACATGAATCCGTAGGTATAAAATCGGTAAAACTATCTAAAGTTGTTTCAGAACGTCATGCCAAGAAAAGAGAAGTTGTGCTCGTGGCTGCTATTTTCTGTAAAGAAAAGTATCCGAATGAGTGCTCTGGGTCAATTCGCTCATGGGCTAATTGCATAGAAAAACGTGCAACCGAACTGTTATATATAAATGGTGAGCCTCCACTTTCGATAGATAGAATAGAGCGAATTTTGGGTAAAGCTATTGCTGGTAAATTGATCGCGAACTAAGTCCTAGTTTACGTTGAGTAGAAATTATTTTTTCTACTCAACGTTAAAACGAAACCATCTATGTTTAGATAGTGTTCATTGACGAACATTGATGAACTGATGGAGATATTTTGGATAATTCTAAATGCCGCCCTTCATACGACAAATTAGTTGATATGAAATTTATAACTTCCGACTGCTTATTTACTGATAAATGGATTTATAAACTGATCTCTCTTGGTAGATTCCCTAAACCGATCAAGCTAGGTCGTATGTCACGATGGCGCGCTGGTGATTATTATGCCTGGAGAGATAGTCACACATCTAATTAAACTTGTTAAAAATAGGACTGATATGACATTTATTAAACTCCCAATGGAGGGTAAGCCCTTGTATCCTTCCCTGAAAAGTGATCACGTTACGGCAATAGATACTTATAAGGTCAGTATTTTCAATGAAGAATATGGTGATTCTGCATGTATAATAAGAATCATCGAGATCTCTATGTTAAATAAACTGCGTCATAAAGGAGAGAAATTACGGTCTTTAACCGGGCTAACAATCCCCGATACAGAAGCGACTGCCGATGAAATCAATCTCTTAATGAGTCGATTTGAGGTGCTATGTCACCGTGAAGAAGAAGAGTTATCCTTCCGACAAAAAGATGTTAGCTCTGCCGAGTACGCCTTAAAGAATGCAGGGGTGAATGTTAACGCCAGAACAGTTTCTGAAGTAAAAAACAAAAATGCCGTGAAAGGGGCGCGTGATGCTTATGAAAGACAGTACCATTCTGCATTTTTACGACAGAAAGAGCAGCAAACACGGGTAAGTATCTTCAGAGGGTTCGGAGGTTTGTTACTTGAAGAGGCTGAACATATTGGGAAAAACGTCAGTAAAAAATATTTTAACTCGTTTACCAGCTCGTTAACTTCTCCAGCTGAGTTTATTAACGTTTTGCATGATGCGGCACTAGTTCGGGATGTGAGATTTATCTTGGATGCTCTATGCGCGCTTGATAATGCAGTTGAGCACATTCTTAAATGTTGTGCATACCCAAATGACCGTTACGAACTGGAAAGAGGTGGGATAGGTCGAACTATGGCCTACCGGGAGTACTACCGTGCTGAAAATGCCATTCTTCGCTCCGTAATAAGTGATCGTGAGTATGCAGAGCATGCTGTGAAATATAATCAGCTCTCTCAATACAAGAAAAAAATATTTCGTAAATAATAAAAGGATAAATCATGTACGCATTCAAAGCCGAAAGGCCGGACGCTGCACGCCGTTATCACAGTAAATTCGTATCTGGCACAAATTACCAGGAATCTTCAAACAGAAGATTTGCATTAAGTAAACCAACAGAAAATATTTTGCGAAGCTCAATTCTTGAGTCTGGTTGGTTAATCAATAATATCACTTTGCGTGACGTTAATGCTGTTTCAGGTAATGCCATTAATATTGGAGCCAGCGAGTTACATACAGGACGAGTTCACGGTGGCAGATTCCGTAAGATGTTAGCGATAAATGGCACTGAATTTTTTCTGTCCGAAACTGACACGTGTGCACGAATCAGCTATTTAGATATGTCACATATTTATCATACAGGTGTTCAGGGCGAATTTGATAAATCGGTCAGTGCGTTTTTTAGTCAGGCTTATGCACTTGATATGTTGCGGGTTGGTTTTAATGGAGAGTCAATTGCCGATACGACTGATCCTGAGATCAATAAAAAAGGTGAGGATGTAAATATCGGTTGGCATGCGCTGGCAAAAGACTATCGAGATGGTCAGCAGGTTCTAAGCACCCCTCTAACCCTTGGAGATACCGGGGAATGGAAAAACCTCGATCTGCTCGCTAATCACCTCATCACTGAGTTGATTGCAGAGCCTTATCGGGAAGATCCGCGTCTGGTGGTTCTCGTGGGTGCCGAGCTTGCTGCTAAACAGCGTCTTAAGCTCTTCAACGCAGCTGATCGCCCGGCTGATGTGGATGCTGCACAAATGGCAGTCAGTTCGGTTGCTGGACGGTTTGCTTTTATCCCGCCGTTCATGCCGGGAAAACGTCTTGCGGTCACTACGCTGGATAATCTGCACATCTATACCCAGTCCCGAACCCGATCATTCCGGGCTGAGTTTGATGATGAGAAAAGTGAATACGTTAATTCTTATCTTCGTAATGAAGGGTATGCGCTGGGTGAACCGGAGCTTTATGCGGCTGTTGATGAGAGTGCGGTGACTTTTTCTGACTGAGACTATAGAAACAAAAAGACCCGCTAAAAGCGGGTCTTATGCACAGCAACAGGATAATGAAAAACCGAAACTTCGGTCTGCGGTTTAAGAATGCCAGGGTTTATCTATATGTTCAACACACAAGATTCGGTTATAAAATTCTTGCACCATGCTAAATGCTCGGGCTATATTCGCAGCGTTGCCGCAAAATCGGCAATCGGGCGTAGGAACCCGTGTTATCTGAAGGCGACACCACACGCGCCGAGCGTGTTTTTTTGTGTCGTAGCTTTGACTCACCCTTATTTTATGGTGTGGTGGTTAACCGTATCTATTCGTTATTTACGCCACATCATCCAAATTATGGTAGTCCAGGCGGGGCAGCTTTCGGGCTGGCCGGTATCCTTCAGAGCCGGTATTCCTACCCCCGTCTGGGCTACCACCCATGAGCGTAGGAACTCCGGTGGTAGCGTTACCCGCTATCTGAAGGAGATTGCCACCATGGCTACGATCCCTGCTTTGCCTCACCCTCAATTTACCTTTGTATTTCTCGCTGTTCGCCGTTCTGACTATGCCGCGCGTCCATTCGCTGGGCGTACTGTTGCACCCTGCGAGCGAGCTGCACGTCTGAAACTCGTTGCCGATTTTGTACTGAGCTTCGCCGCACGTATTCCGATGAACAATTTCGGGGAGGTGAACGCATGAACCATTTACCTATCACTAAACATGGTTGCACCTTGTCTGAAGTGGGCGAAAGCCGTCTTTTACGAATAGCTCAGGCCAGCGAGTTTCTTGCCGAAATTCTTTCAATGCCTGTAATGAGCGGAACGAAAACGATTTCTGCTGAAGGTGCCGCAGCGCTAATGGCATGTATTGCAGAACAGCTGGAAGGCGTAGTGAAGGAAACCAGCACTATGAAAGGAGAAAGCGATGCACGCTAATATCGGGATCAACTCACCAGAATTTCGGGCGGCATTTCTGCGCTCCTGCATTGCTGACGCCTATATCTCCCTGATGCTGCGGATTAATGGGGAAGCTGTGTATATCGAGGATGGCGAGCGTATCGAGCTGACACCTGAGCGTGTGGCCATGAATATTCTTTATCATATTGAAGCGCCCTGGATTAACGAATTCGGCCAGGAAGAGGGGCATCGTCTGGCGTGTGACGTTCTGGAGCGAATGCTGTCACCTGGTTACATGGCTGAAAATATTCGTCTTTCCGCATTTGGTGTTTCTGAGCTACGTGAAGTGTACCGGGACATCGTTTTCGGTGCGCCAGATGGAGAAGTACCTCCGGGGTTCAGCATTACCACTGCGGGAGTCGGGGAGGTACTGCTATGAAAGTTCAGTCTGTATCTGCGGTTTCGGGGGCAGCAAACGGGCGCTGGCCACACATCCTTTCCGCGTTAGGGATTAATGTTCCTTCCGCCCGACGCCACGGTGCCTGTCCGGCCTGCGGCGGAAAAGATCGCTTTCGTCTTGATGACAAAGATGGGCGCGGAACATGGTTCTGTAATCAGTGCGGCAATGGCGATGGCCTTGATTTAGTCCGTCTGGTGACTGGGCGCTCAGTGAAGGAGGCCGCGGGAATGGTCTCTGAGGTACTGGCATTGCCTGAAGTACAGGATAAACCCGCTATGCCAGCCAGGAAAAAGACGGGGGGAAAAGAGACCGGGGCAGACCGCTATCAGAAACTTAAAAAGCTGTCTCAAAACGGTGAATCAGCCTATCTGACCGAAAAGGGATTACAGGGTTACTCTTTACCGCTTCTTACTGCCGCCATCAATCTGGCGGGGATGTCTTTTCCAGCCGGGTCGCTGCTGCTGCCTTTAACTGACATCACCGGGAATGTTACAGGTGGTCAGCTTATTAACTCCGATGGTGATAAAAGTCTTTTACCCGGCAGTCAGCTGTCAGGTGCTTTTATTGCCGTGGCTGATGTTCCGTCTGATGCTCCGGAACAGGTCATTATCACTGAAGGATATGCCACTGCGTTGACGGTCAGCCTCCTGGCTGAAGGTTGGATCGTTGCAGCTATTGCGGCCACAAATTTGGTAAAGGTTGCTGAGCAAATCCGCCTTCGATGGCCTGACACCCGGATTATCCTGGCTGGAGATAACGATCTTGTTGACGGCAAAGAGAACACTGGCCGGGTATGGGCTGAAAAAGCGGCGAAAGCCGTAGATGGTTGGGTAACTCTGCCTCCGGTACGTCATAAAGCCGACTGGGATGATTATCGCCAGGAAACCGGGAAGGAAAGGGCGCGTGAAGCCTTCCGGGAGGAAATGACGTTGCACGGAAAAGGGCAAACCAGATTGCCGCAGGGCTTCAGGCTCACGAAAGAATATTTGTGGTACGACAAGCTGGTGAACAAATCAGATGGTGACACTGAGATCCGCAATATCAAGATTTGCAGCCCGCTGCGTGTGACAGCCATCACCAGCGATGCTGACGGCAGCAACTATGGCCGACTGCTGGAATGGGAGGACACCAACGGTATGAGCCGAAAATGGGCAATGCCGATGGAAATGCTGGGCGGCAGCGGGGAAGAGCTGCGGCGCGTGCTGCTGGTCAATGGGCTTTCTTATATCAATATCAACGGGATGGCCAGAGCACACCTGATGGAATATATCTCCCTGTGCAAACCCGACAGAAAAGTGACCTGTGTAAATAAAACAGGCTGGCATGGCGGGGTTTATGTTCTTCAGGATGAAGTGATCGGCAAAGAGTCACAGTCTGTCATTCTCCAGACTTCCAGCGTTCAGGGGCGTGATTTTCGTGTTACGGGCACCACGGAAGAATGGCGGGAAAACATAGGCCGCTATTGCGTCAATAATGCCCGACTGGCCTTTGCCGTAAGCCTGGCATTCGCCGCGCCGCTTCTGAAGCTGGTTGGCATAGGTGGCGGCGGTTATCACCTGAAAGGTGAATCTACAGACGGTAAAACCACGACCATGAAAGTGGCTGCTTCGGTGTGCGGTGGTACGGATTTCTGGCATACATGGCGTGCTACCGGGAACGCGCTGGAAGGAACGGCCAGCCGCCGCAATGATGCCACACTGATGCTTGATGAAATCCGCGAGGTGGATGGCAGAGAGGCGGGAAATATTGCCTACATGCTGGCGAACGGCCAGGGCAAAGCCCGCGCCCGAACTGATGGTTCGGTACGGGAAACAAACCGCTGGAATTTGTTGTTTCTTTCCACGGGGGAGCTGTCACTGGTCGAGCATGCCGCCAGTGCCGGAGAGCGAACCTACGCCGGGGTTGAAGTGCGCATGATCCAGATCCCGAGTGATTCGGGCAAGCATGGAGTATTTGAGGAGCTGCACGGCTTTAGTGACGGTAAAACGCTGGCGGAGCATCTGGAACACGCCGTTATTCATTATCATGGCTCACCCTTCCGCGACTGGCTGCATTGTCTGACAGCCGATCTCCAAGAACTGACCAGCCAGGCGAAAGCGCTGCTGAAGGACTACACCCGCAGGTTGACACCAGCGGATGCAGGAAATCAGGTTGGGCGTGCTGTTACCCGTTTTGCGCTGGTTGCTATGGCCGGAGAACTTGCCACACAAGCCGGGATAACCGGATGGCCTGAAGGTGAGGCGTTCAGGGCTGCTGAGTGTTGCCTGGCCTCATGGATGGCTGATCGTGGGCATACCGCGAACCAGGAGGATAAAACCGCACTGGAGCAGGTCAGGGATTATATGACACGTAATCAGTTCAGCCGCTTTGCTGACTGGCACGACGACAGGAACCGTCCACTGGCGATGATGGGGTTCAGGAAAGTGGACAAGGGCGACAACGTGACAGAATCCACTGTGACCTTCTACGTATTGCCATCTGGCTGGAAAGAAATTTGTAAAGGGTTCGATTCGCGTAAGGTGGCCAGATTGTGTGTTGAGGCGGGATGGCTGAAGGCCGGAGAGGACGGGAGAACACAAAACAGCGTTCGCCTGCCAGAAATAGGGCTTAAGCGCGTGTACCAGTTTAATACGCAAGTATTGGGTAGCACCGATCCCGAATAGTTATCGCGTGAGTCTTATTTTTATGAGGTAACACTGGTAACAGAGGTAACAGGCAGTAATGACGAGGCTTGCCACTGTTACCAGTCAGAAATATCCACTGGTAACAGTGGTAACAAAAATCAGTGTGTTACCACGCGTTACCTCTTTATTTGGCTCACTGGTAACAGATTAATTTCAATTAAATCAACGATGTTACACGTGTTACCAGTGTTACACGTTCAGAACAAGAGGGAGGGAACCAAAATCCCTTCTTCTGGCAGGCAACAGAGGTTTAGTTATGCGAGTGATGAAAATTTACTGCCCGGAGTGTATGTCTGCGGCAACGGTGAGGAAAACAAACCGAAAGCACCCCAAATTATCAGATGTGTACTGTTATTGCTCAAATGTAGAATGTGGGCATACGTTTGTGATGAACGTTTCCTTTTCACACACGATTAGTCCCAGCGCGTTGAGCGGCCAGGGACGGATTAAAGAGCTAATGGATGCCCTGCCACCGGACGAGCGACAAAAAGCATTAGAACTCCTGTTGGCAGCCAAAGAGAGCCACTGAACGGTTCGCCGGGAGAAACTAAAATTTTCCCGGCTTCGGTTCATTAAATTTCAGTTGCTTAAGGAAAATGTCTATAAGAATCAGTTTCTTAACTTTTAAGTATGCCGTCAGTTATCATGAGAAATCTCACCTAAAATTTTATATCTCTTTACTATCAATGGCTTAATTCAAGTGGTTATGATGTTGGAGTAAAGCTAAACTGAAAAAAGCTGAAATTCTTTTCACTCTTTTCAGTTCCCTTCTCGCTGTAAATCCCCAGTTGTGGCGCGGTCTGGCGCTATCATTTGTAAAAAATCCCAACTGAAAAATTTTTGCGATCTGAAAACCGCAGGCGGGTGCGGTGTAGTGCAATTTTTGTCAGGTTAGAAATTTTTACTTCTGCAAAAGTTGAGTTAAGTCATAGATATATAAAATTACAGGTATTCAAAGATAAAACACTATGTGCTAACTTTTTATTGCTCACACAGCTCCTCTGAGGAAAAAATAATGAGATTAGAAAAAGTTTGCATTAAAGGATTCCGTGGGATTAAAGAAGAAATAACAGTTCCTATCAAAGAACTTAACGTCATAGTAGGTAAAAATGATGCGGGTAAATCAACGATTCTCAAGGCATTGGATCTCTTCATCAATAACAGAACCTTTTACCCGCAATTTTTGAATAACGAAACTGAGAAATATTGTGAAATCACTCTATGCTTTTTACCAAATGATGATGGTATTGTAATAGACGACACAGTTTTAACTACTTTTCAAAAAGAAGGGTTCGTTAATCAAGATGGTTTGATTTTGTATAGAAAAACTTGGGATGGGACTAAGGTTGGGAAGATTTCCCCTGAAATATCAATACAAAGACGTAGTTATGGAGATAAAGATTTTTTTGGAATGACTGAAACCCAACTGATAAAGGCATGTACCGAAGCTGGTATTAAAACAGAAAAAGGCATTGCAACTAAAAAAGATGTTGAAGCTTTTAGCAATACAGAAAAACGTGAAAAGTTATTGTCTTATTATATTGAGATGAATTATGAATATCATTACATATTCGATAAAGTTCCTACTCAAGGACAAAACAGGATTAAAAAAGTCGAGGCAGAATTAAAGAAATTAATGCCTAGATTTGAATATTTTGTAGCAGACTCATCGCTAGACGAAAGTGATACAAAAATACAAAATTATTTTAGGGATTTAGCACTTTCTACAATAAAAAATGAAATTGACACTTCTGAATCGGAAACACTTATACGCTCACGTTTACAAAAAGTATTAGATAAAATAACATCTAAAATAAATGCAGTAGTACCAGCAACTGAGCAGGTAAGAGCTAGAGTTGATTTCGATTGGTCAAAAATAATAAGCACATCATTTGAGTCAATCTCTGATAAAGGGGCTATTCCTCTTAGCAATCGAGGTGATGGTTTTAGACGTATCACGATGATGGCTTATTTTGAAAGCCTTGCTGAAGAAGTTGAACATCAAAATATAATATTCGGATTTGAAGAACCAGAAACTTTCCTTCATCCATCAGCACAAGAAAATCTTTTTGATAAACTCTTTGATATTACCAAAAGTGGATATCAGGTTATCATTACAACACATTCGCCAGTCATAGTAGCTAAATCATGTAAAAGACATTTACATCACGTCATAAAAGAAAATGGTGACTATCGTTATCATGCTGAAGTAGATAACGTTTTGGAGATAGCTAATGATCTAGGTATAAAACCCGATAGCACTTTCTTTCCGGCTATAGAAAAATCTAAATTATTACTTTTACTCGAAGGTATAGATGATTGTACAGCATTTAAATACCTTAGTAAAAAGTACCATGAAGAAACTCTTATCCCAAATCATTTCGAAGAGCTTGGTATTTTAACTATTCCTATTGGGGGGTGTAGCAGTATCAAGCACTGGGTGACGCTTGATCTTATTAAAGAATTCAACAAGCCATTTTTTATTGTGTTGGATTCAGATAAGGAAAGTAAAGAGCATGAATCTCCAAATAAAAAAGAACTTGAGCAGATGGGCTTTGTAGAAAATGTGGATTTTAATGTGTTACGAAGGAGAGAAATAGAAAACTATTTCACAGGAAAATCTTTAGAGAGGTTGGTTCCTGGTTCATCCCTAATTTTAGATGAGTGGTGTGATGTTAAAGCAATGTGTAAAAGTCACGCTTTGACAATAAGATTAGGAGGAAAAAAGGTTACTCATAAACATTTTTGTTCGCTAACATTTGACGAATTAAGGGAAAGCTTCTTTACCCAAGATGGCGATGAGTTTTTGGCCATATATGATAGGCTCTGTGCCAAATTAGCAAGCTAACTTGTAAGTGCCCCCAACATTCACAATCAATGGTGATGGGGGCATTTTAGGGGGCATCTTATTGTTTTATTTTATTTTTTCTCTTATTAAACAATTACTTGAATTAATGTTTCACTCCTATTATCGCACCATCTTTAAACGTAGTCTTCCGACTATCAAATAAACAACATTTGTCCCTTGTGCATCAGCCATTCCTCTCCTCTGAAAGCCCCGACAAACCATCACACATCTCCTGCAGCTCATTAAACATCCTTGCCACATGGAAACCATCGCACACCGAATGATGGACCTGCACTGCCATAGGCAACAACACTTTTCCATCCTGTTCGTAGTATTTTCCAAACGTGAACATAGGCGAAAAGAAGTTCTTCATGTGCGCAATGTTCATATTAAAGTTGGTAAACGTTACCCACGGAATAGACGAGACGAAAAAGACATTTTCCCGGGATTCTTCCTTAGGCCAGTACGAAAGGATATTTCCATAGCGGGCCGTATCTTCAGTATACGTGTTCTGGAAGTGATGAATATTGCCGTCATAGTGGCTCCACAATGACGAAAACGTCTCCGTTTCTGGGTGGAAAATGGTGTAGCTGGGGTGAACTTCATTCCATATGACAAGCTCATTGTCCTTCATAGCCATGCGGAACTCAGGATGCCTGTTCATAATTTTAGACAGGAGAAAAATAATCGTCGGGTAAAACTTCCAGCCAACCTCTTTGATGTGTTTTCTCAGCGCGGTAATGTCGATCAGAACGGTTTGGTTAATTGTGCATTCAGCAAATGACTGGAAGACTTCAAAATGCTCCTTCCTTGGCCAACGAGATAAATCAACAGGCGTATAGGCCGGGGCTGTTTTTTTCATTGCTTAACCTTTGATTATCAATCGTCTAAATGATTTTGGGCCATAAACAACCGGACAACCATTTCAACCGTATCTAATCTTCCTGTCAATCTCAGCCTGGGGTTTTCCGAACAGGTATCCCTGCACGAGATCGCAGCCAAGCGCCTGAAGACGTTCAAGCTGCGCTTCGGTTTCAACACCTTCTGCAATGACCCGCATGTTGAGGCTTTTCGCCATGCCGGTAATTAACTTAACGATATTAAGGGCATCATCCTGCGTGGATATCGGACTCACAAAGGATTTGTCGATTTTGATTTTATCAAAATTGAGTTCGCTCAGTCGTGAGAGTGACGAATAACCCGTTCCGAAATCATCGATAGAAATTTTTACACCCAGCGCTCTGAGCTTTTTGAGAATAGTGATCGGCATGTTGCTGTCACTGAAGAGTGAAGACTCCGTTACCTCTAACTCAAGTCGGCTAGCCGGTAACCCAGTCTCTTTCAGGATGGACTGCACCATCGTTGTAAAAGATTTATTACCTAACTGAATAGGCGAAACGTTTACAGAGATCCTTGCCGGAACGGCCCAGGAAACTGCTTCCCGGCAGGCAAGCTCAAGCACGGTTTTGCCGATCTGATTGATCATCCCCGTTTTTTCAGCGACGGAAATAAAATAATCTGGTGCAAGCATCCCCTTCACCGGGTGTATCCAGCGAATCAGCGCTTCATAGCCGTAAATCTCATTGCTGAATGAATCGACAATAGGCTGATAATAAACAACGAATTCACGGTTATCGATCGCCAGTGCCATATCATGTTCAAGAGTTCTGCTTTCCTGCAACTTTTGCAGCATCCATTGACGGAAAACTTTTATCTGCTGTGAACCCTCTTTTTTGGCTTCGTAGAGCGCCAGATCGGCAAATTTATAAAGATAATCAGAGCGTCGTTCATTATCAGATAAAACGATACCCACGCAGGTGGCGATTTTTATCAGCTGGTTATTTATCGTGTAGGGCTGGCTAATATGCTCGCTGATTTCTTTGGCGCGTGAAACGGCGGCAGTTTCGGTGAGTCCACTCGACAGAAGGGCAAACTCGTCTCCGCCTAAACGGTAAAACGTATCCGTTGCGCTGCTCATCGAGGTCAGCCGTCGGGATACCTGATTCAACAGCAAATCTCCCGTATCGTGGCCATAGGTATCGTTGACCTCTTTGAAGCGGTCTAAATCAAATAACATCACCGTGACGGGGACGTGATTTTTATCTGCCTGAAGATTAATTTTGTTGAGATCGTCCCAGAAGAAAAGGCGGTTTTTCATGCCGGTGAGGGAGTCATGATAAACATCATACTCCAGCTTCGCGTTCTGAATTTGCAGTTTTTCTTTTGATATTTGAAGTTCATCAGCCAGGCTTTTGACCTGCATGTGTGCTTTCAGAATGTTTTTATTCTGGTAGATCATTAGGAAGCCAAGAATAAAGCTTAAAATCACCAGGAGCAAAGAGAGTGCGGAATAAATATAATACAGTATTTGTATTTTGTTGTTGGATTCATTAACCGTGTTAATATCTTTTGTTAATGCCGTTGCAGACAGCTGGCTGAGCGGTGCATCGAGCTCATGCATATTTGTCAGGTATGACTTTAACTCCGGATGGCTCATTTTTTCAAGATGACTATCGAGATAGGTCAGTATTTTTTCTAAGCGTAAAGCCAGCTCCTGATGCGTTTTATCGCTGTCAATGTAGCGACCTAAATCTCCCCCCTTCATTAAATCGGCCTGGCTAAGCATAATTTCGAGGCGCATGCGGACCTGGTCTATCGTAACGTCATCGGTATCGGTTGCGTATAGACCAAGCCATGATTCAAAACGGTAATACTCTGATACCAATTGTGCCACGGACCAGGACTCAGTGTATTGAGTCAGTTTTTGCAATTCCTGCTGTCGATCGTAAACAAGGAATGCAATATATCCTGTCGTGATAAAAAGAGAAAAAATGATACCAACCAGTATCCTGTTCATTATGTTCTCCTGAACGACTACTCAATCTTCATTTTGCTAACCTGCCATGCTGATCGTGAGTAATAAATCTGATTATTCAACTCAGGAAGACTGTCATAGGGGTATACAATGAACGATGGGCCTTTATCGCGGATGCGCATATATTCGCCATTGACCTTTAAGGCAAGTATGGCGTTGTATTTTTTAAAGTCGCTGAGAGGGATGACGGTTGAGTAATCATTGAGCGCAATAACATTAACGTTTGTACCTTTTGCACCCACATAATCCATGAGCTTGCTCATTGGGACACCCTCAAACTTCGTACGACCGTTATACCAGGGGGAGGTCGTCTCGAAACTCACTACTCCGAGTTTTTCAAGGCTGGCGAGATCAAACACTGCTTTTCCATTTTCGTTGGTATTTTCTATATTACCGTAAATCGTTAAAATGGGTTTACCAACTGGTTTTGGCAGGTCGCCAGCCCAGGTTACACTTTGTACAAGACAGCATAACAGCAGTAGGGTTAATCGCATTTTGACCTCCACCTTTTTAACGTAAGTATAAGAATTATAATTTAGATATCACACGAGTTGATATATTTTGTTGGGAAGTAAGGGGTTTTATCGTTTTTATTGATATAAACTCATTTTAATCAATGAGTTAGGTGTTGCAGGTGGCAGGGTGTTTGATACTCGAGCGACGCTTAACTTTTTGATAAAAGCTAAAATTGCGGGCATAAATGCTCTTCTGTTTAAAAAATAATCGCTTTAATTGATTGATATTAACTTCCACGACAATTTTTGGATGTCCGTGGCTTTTTGGGACGCGAATCTGGAGACTGAATACGCGCCCCGGTTGTGACCGTAGTTTCAGGATGACGTTGATAAGCGAGGACACGAACATTCTGATTGTGCGTGTCCCATTCCGCTTTGCTTACTTGAGGCCATCCTCGGTGGCCGCCGCCGACTTACCCCCTTTCGCCATGCTGGAAAACACTGCGTCCCGGTAGATCCATGCATGAACGAGTGCCGCAGAGAGATGGACCAGCACCACAGCAAAAAGCAACTTTGCCAGAAGGCTATGGGCGTCGTGACACCAGGCATACAGTGCTGGACTGGTCGGGACAATCGCCGGCAGGTTGACGCCATCAAACATGACAATCGGCAGGCCGGCTGCCGACAGTTGCGCCCAACCCAGCAGCGGCATTGCCAGCATTAGCCCATACAGCATCCAGTGTGATGCCTTTGCTGCAAGCACCTGCCAGACGGGCAAATCGGCAGGAAGTGGAGGCGTCCGGCTAAGAAGCCGGTTGACCAGACGCACCAGTGCCATCAGTAAAATGGCGACACCCAGCGGCCGGTGCAGGTCGATTAACCAAATCCGGTGATGCAACGACGTCATCATCGCGACACCGATGAACAGCATCGCCAGGATCATCACCGCCATTAGCCAGTGCAGGCTTCGCGCCAGGATATTGAAATGCTGCGGCGCGTGCTCTCGCATATCTTTATTCGAGCTCATTTTACCTCCTGCTTTTGCACGGCTTCGGTGGCCTTACCGTAGCCGATTTCCCGCTCGCGGCGGCTGAAAGAGTGGGAGTAGGCAGCGGAGCGTGCGTTTAAGATGGGATCATCAGACACCGCAACGCCTGCTGGAACGACAGAAGGATCAAAGTTAACGTCGCGGCACGCGCCTGTGGATTGTGCTTCGACGCGCGTCACTTCCAGCGTGCCGGCCATCATCTTTTTGCGATCGTCCGGCCATGGCTGGGAAGGATCATCTACCGGATCGCCCGGCTGTGCGAGCTGCAAAACGTAATCCCAGTAGAGTGGCTTTTGCGCCAGGCGCTGACGCAGGTTTTCAAACAGGAAGTTGTCATCAGCTTTCTGTCGTTCTTCATCGCTTATCGACAGGAAAGGCTCGTGCGGACGCATCATCCAGCGAACGGCCTGGCGATCCCCCTGCGCGTTCACAAGATAAAAGGCGTTAATGCTGTAAAACGTCGCGCCCGCGAAGCTGCCGGGCGCGGGTTTTTGTGCCGCCCATTTAAGATATTTCTCCGCCTCCGGGTACGCTTTTAAAAAGTCTTTGAGACGCTGCGGGTCCGGTTTTCCGGTGGCTGCATCAACAGCAGTGGCCTTTCGCAAGGCCAGAAAACCCTCAGGGCTGTGCGTGGCGAAGAAAGGCTCGTTGTTCATCGCCATTCGCCATTGTTGCTTGTCATCTGTCTTCAGCAGCAGCGCCATGCTCAGGGTTTTGGTCGTACTATCCGGGGCATGGGGATCGCCAGTACCAATAGAGAATCGGCCCACCACGGGCACTTCCTGCTGCGAGAAGAGGCGGGAGGTTGAAAGGGAATCCGCCGAGCCGTTTGGCGTAAAGGTACCAGCAAAGCAGATGCCTTTTCCATGCGCGCGACGAAAACCCGGCGGGAAGGGTTTCGGTGTTTCACCCACCAGTGCCTGGCTGACCGTGCGTGACCCAAGCCAGCCCGCCGTCCATGCAAAAGCAGAAGCCAGCGTACCGGCGACAACGGCGATCGCAGCCAGCGCACCCCAGGTTTTTTTGGACCTCAAATCCAGTTTCGACATAGACGTTTTTCCAGAACAAAATACCATCACCTGTCATGCACAACGTAATGCGCGTGACATGTGGTAATACAGTGGCGAATATAGCTCGAGTATAGGAACTAAGGGGCGTAAAGAAAGAATATCACGAAAAGTTTAAATCTTTCCGCTGTCATAAGACCGGATTACTCATCGTGTCGGAAATTTTGACCGAGTCGGTGACCCAGCGTGAAAAAGTGCCGAAACAGGTAGGCGATGGCAGAAAATGTAAATAATGAGCAGAAGGGAGTATGCGATATTATCAGTGAGATCGTCAGTTAACGGTTTCAATCTGTGTCTGAATAATTGCCTGATTTAGGACGCTTCTTCCACTGGGAAGCGTCCACTTTTTTATATATTGGAAATCATATTTCTGATATTAAGCAACGGTTTTCCTGTAAAGAAAGGCCTGGTTTTTCGTCCATCAAATGTTCTCTTTTATTTGACGCTCACATCCCTGTGCTTAATAACGATTAATGTCCTACAGATGCGGCATCAACAACGCGCGAAGGTTTTGGTGCTAAAGCAATAGCAAAAGCAGCGATAAAGAATATGACGCCGATCGACATCATCAGATTATTGGTCGAAAGCATCATGCTTTGGCTATTAACCATCTTGTCAAAAAGCTCCCGAACAAACTGTCCACCTTGCTGAGGGGCCGAACTAATGTAGTGCGAAAGATCGCCAGTTGGATCGACGACGGACGCCAGTTTGTCATGTGCTATATAGCGCTGATCTTGCCATGACGTCGTCACGAGCGATGTGGCAAACGCACCTGATAACGTTCGAACAAAGTTCATTAGCCCTGCTGCTGAAGCCATTTCCGTTTCATCAACAGAGCCCATTGCAAGCCCCGTAATGGGGACATAGTACAACGGCATGCCCACGCCCATGAATAACAACGGTACGCAGATGGACCAGTAGTCCATATCGGTCGTCGCATAGGATCGCCAGAAGGTGTCGAGACCCAGCCAGGCACAGCCTAAGAAAATAAGAATGCGCGGATCGATTTTGTTGGAGAGGTTAGCGGCAACCGGAGAAAATACCACCTGCAGAAGTCCGCCCCAGGCAACTACAATCCCTGCCCATGTTGTTGTATACCCTAAGTTATATTGCAGCCACAAAGGCGTGAGGACATTCAGGCCAAAAAAACATCCAAACGCGAGTGCGAGAACAAACATGCTGGCCGAAAAACCGCGATGGCGAAACACTCTGATATCGACGATCGGATGTTTAGCGGTTAGTTCCCAGATGCAGAAGCTTAAAAAGCCGATACAGGCAACAATCGCCAGAACGCAAATTTCTTCTGAGGCAAACCAGTCAAGGTCTTTCCCTTCATCCAGCATGATCTGCAGTGCGCCAACCCAGATAACCAATAAAATAAACCCAACAATATCAATAGAGTTATTAACCAGCTTATCTTCGAAGATTTTCAGTACTGACCACGCCACGACTGAAAAAGCGATTGCCATCGGAACGTTGATGATAAACACCCAAGACCAGCTGTAATGATCGCAAATCCATCCGCCCAGAACTGGGCCTATTACGGGCGCGAGCAATGTTGTCATCGCCCATAATCCCGTCGCCTGCATGGATTTTTCTTTCGGAAAAATACGCAGCAGTAAGGTTTGTGATAAGGCCATCAGGGGGCCTCCCGCCATGCCCTGAAAAACCCTCATCAGCAGCAGCATTCCCAGCGAAGTGGAAAGGCCGCAAAGCAAAGAAAAAATGCCAAACATGAACACGGAAACGGAGAAAACGCGCACGCCGCCGAACCGTGTGGTTAACCATCCTGAAAGCGGTACCGTAATGGCTTCAGCCACGGCATAGGCGGTAATGATCCACGTTCCCTGGCTGGTGCCTGCGCCCAGGGCGCCAGCCATGTTGGGTTGAGTGACGTTTGCAATGGTCATGTTGAGCACGGCTAAAAAGTTAGCCATTGCAAGTACCAGGGCACCAATCCATAACATACCGCCTTTCAGCGAAGGCGGCTGATTATCGATAACTAATGTAGTCATGGCCTGGTTTCCGTCATTCACTTTTTAAGTTAACTGTCGCTTTCATGGACAGACCAACCCGCAACGGATGCGCCGCAAGCTCATCAGCATTGAGTTTGATGCGCACGGGCAAACGCTGAACAACCTTAATCCAGTTACCCGTTGCGTTCTGCGCAGGAATAATTGAAAACGCTGCGCCGGTGCCTCCATCAAAGCCTTCTACCGTTCCATGGAAAGGCACGCTATCGCCATATAGATCGCTTATCAGTTCTACCTTCTGCCCCACTTTCACATGCTGGAGCTGAACTTCCTTGAAGTTGGCATTGACGTGAATTTGCTGCACCGGCACCACGGACAATAACGGTGTTGAAGGCTGGACGCGTTGTCCAAGCTCGACCTGACGACGAGCAACCACGCCATCGACTGGCGAACGGATTACGGTTCTTTCCAGGTCCAGTCTGGCCTGATCGCGCTTCGCTCTGGCGAGAGCCACTTCTGGGTTAGTCTCGGTATTTGCATCCTCAATCATCACGGCATTTGCCTGTCTTGCACCCACAGCCGCCTGTCTCGCTGCATCTGCTTGCGCCACGGCGGCTTTAGCGGCATTCAGGTTTGCCAGTGCGGAAGCATAAACGTTTTGAATACGCGTCAGTTCGTCGCCTGAAATCGCGCCTGTTTGCATGAGCGCCTCGCGTCGCTTGAGGTCAACCGTCGCGCGCTGAAAGTCAGCGTTTGCGGCATCAACCTGGGCCAGCAGGCGTTTTTGCTCTTTTTCATTCGCCACAACTTCAGCGCCGAGCTTTGTGTCGGTGGCCTTATATCCATTTACCCGCCGAATGGCCAGGTTCAGGTTTGCTTCCGCCTGATTAAGGGCTAACTCTGCATCAGTAGGATCCAGCTGGATCAGAACATCGCCTTTTTTTACCACCTGAGAATCCGTGACGAGGATGGCACTTACCGTACCGGTGATCGCGGAAGAGAGCTGAGCGGACTCGACATCGGTATAGGCGTTATCGGTCTCAACATAGCGAGAGCCCACTAATTCCCAATATGCGAACGAGCCTGCGCCAGCCAGCGCGATGCTTAATGCGAGATAAGAGAACAAACGTTTTCTTTTTTTCTTTTTGATATCGGATGATTCAATATTTTGATTTTCAATAGCTGCAGAATGACTCATTTTATTTCCTTTCTTTCCACTATTTAGTAATTAACCTGGTGTTAAAAAAATCACTGCTTGTTCGAGGTATATCCGCCGCCCAATGCGCGCGCTAATGCGACGTCAATCGTAAAGGCGCGAGAATTTACATCGGCTAATTTTCTGCGGGCCGCAACCAGTTCATCTTCCGAGGACAAAACGTCGAGATAATCAGCTACCTTTCCTTCATACCTTTGTTTGGTGAGGGAATAAGCCTTTTCTGCCGACGTAACTGCCCCCTGAGAATAAAGCATCTCGTCTTTCAGAGAGGCTCTGCTGGTAAGCGCATCGCTCACTTCCCGAAGTGCATTCGTTAACGTGTCGTTATAAACCTGCACCGCAATGTCATATTCACCGCTGGCGTATTTCAAATCACCCTGTAGCTTTTGTGTATTAAATATTGGCAACGATATGGCTGGGCCAAAGCTGCCAATTGCTGACCCGCTCCGGGTAAGGTTGTTAATACCCAGTGACTGGAACCCGGCAAAGGCAACCAGATTAACGCTGGGGTAAAAACCGGCTTTTTTCTGTTTGATTTGCTCTGCTGCCGCCTCGGCGCGTAAACGTGCCGCGACAATATCAGGACGTCGACCAATCAGATCCAGCGCAATATTGGGAGGAAGTTCCTCATGCGCTAAAAGCGTTGCCTTAGGCGCGGTGATTGCCAGCGCCCTGTCAGGCCCATCACCGATCAATGCAGCGAGCTCATGTTTTTTAATCGCAATAGCTTCGTCTATTGCCACCAGATTTGCTTTTGCGTTGAGTTGACGCGTCTCAACCTGTTGCAGGCTGGATAAATCTTCAAGCCCCGCGTCATGTCGTTGCTGGAACAACGCAAGCGTACTGGTTCTTATCGTGAGGGTGTCGTTAAGCGTTGCGCGAACGGTGTATAAATGCGCCAGCTCCGCGTAAACGGTAACAATAGAAGAAGAGAGCACCAGTCTTGTCTGTGCTTCTTCCGCTACCGCCGCCATTTCACCTGACGTTGCAGCTGCGAGCGCGGCGCGGTTTTTACCCCAAAAATCAATTTCCCAGCTCATATCAAGCGTGGTACGCCCATAGCTGTTCCAGTTTTGAGGCGTTGCGCTTTCAGGCGTCACATAGTTGTAACTCATTTTGTCCCGCATAAAGCTGGCGTTTGCGGTGACCTCAGGAAAAAGCGAACCACTCGCACTTTGCGTCATCGCCTGCGCTTGTTTCACGCGAGCTTCGGCGATGTTAAGCGTGGGGGAATTTTTAAGCGCGTCATCAATCAGCCCGTTGAGCTGCTCGTCACCGTATTTCTTCCACCAGTAATTTTTCGGCCACTGGCCGTTCTGATGTGGAAAACTTTGGTCGCTTTTAAGTTGTGAGACCGTCTTCATCGGCGTTGGGGTACCAAGATCGGGGATCATGGCGCATCCGCTCATACTGATGGCGGAAATGACAACACAGCCCATCACTATCCTGGACCGGGTTAAACCGGAAATACGACACCTCGGAAGTGTCTCCTGAAAACCTTTCATCAGTACGCTCGTCATGCTGTTCATAGAGAAGTCCAAATTCAGTACCGTACAGTACGGTACACTTTATATCTTGACTTCTTAGCGCCGTCAAATGAAAATGTACTCGTCAGTACGATTACGAACCCTACTACCAGACGTGATTCCGAAATCAGAGAACAAAAAGTGTTGGCCCCGGCCTGGCATCTAAACTAACGAGGAAACATATGGATAAAAGAGCGCTTAAACGGCAACAGATTCTGGAGGTCGCATCCGGACTGTTTCGACAAAAGGGATTTGATGCCACGTCTATCTCAGAGATTAACGCGATTGTTGGTGGCTCGAAATCGACTATTTACAGTCACTTTTCTTCGAAAGAAGAGCTATTTGTAGAATGCATGTCTTCAGAAACTGAACAGTATATAAAGAGCATGACTATTGAAACTGCAGGGCAGGTGCGCCTTTTCAGAAAATCACCACAGCTGGTTATCGAGCAATTTGCCGTTGCCTTTTTACGTTATATTTGTTCACCGGATATTGTGGATTTGCAAAGATTAATGATTTCCGAAGCCGGAAGGTCGGGAATTGGAGAGTTATATTATGAGCGAATGCAAAAACTTCGTTCAAACGTATCGGCGCTTTTCACCGATTTAATGAATCAAAATATCTTAAGAAAAGATGACCCAGTGCTAGCCGCTGAGTATTTTCGCTCTCTTCTCCAGGCCGGAATCCTTGAACCCTTGCTTTTAAAAGCACGAAAGGATCAGCCGGACGAAAGTGAAATTGTTATGAAAGCGCAGGCCTCCGTTAATGCGTTTATGAAGTTGTATGGTCCTGAACAAAATGAGCATGTTGCAAAGACATCTCACTAAAATACAGTAAGCATTCTCTCACCCTATTATTAGGGTGATTTTTTCTTTTTGGAAATATTATTTTCAATTGTCATTGGATGACGTTGCCAGCGGCCTTCTTGTTAATAAAATTCCGTGGATACTTATGTGTATAAAGTTTACTCTCTTAAAAGAACGTGAAGCTGTAATTAAGTCCCTGACTCACTGGATTGACTCGAATTTATATAGACCCATTACCGTTCTGGATGTGGCGCGAAAATCCGGTTATTCATTGGCTTATATTCAACGAAACTTTCGCCAGGAGTGTGGCATAAGTATCGGTCTCTATATCCGCAGCCGGAAACTTGAAAAAGCCGCGCATATGCTCAGACACACGCAGCTCTCTGTTTCAGATATATTTACAATGTTAGGCTATGAAGAGCCGTCCACATTCAGCAGAGCGTTCTCAAACCAATATGGACTCTCCCCAACCAAATACCGTGAGATGGCTAAAAAAAGTCATGACATGAATGGCTTGTCGATATTGATTACTGAGGTGACGCGCGACTAATCCTTTGAAGCATCGCGACGCAAGCGCCACAAATCATAGCGTTCTTCTCCCGGTTTAACGGCTCCCGCGAAGTGGTCATTGAGGCGACTCGAGGTAAATACCAGGTCTCCGTTCGGACGGATTGCCGGCGTGTCTGGCCAGTGGACGTCTTGGCTTGCCGCAATCAGCGACATGGAAAGGCTCTCAGGATCGTATCTGACGATGCCATTGCGTGTGACATCGGTAATGTAGAGGTTACCTTTTACATCTGTCACCATTCCGTCGGTGTTGCCCCCCACGCTCCCCAGATTGCGGATCTGCCCGGCAATTTGCGCATCGGTTGACGCGGGCTGCCTCAGTATCGCAGTCGGTACCGCATAGGCGTGCGTGCCGGTTGTCACCGTCCAGTACAGCGTGCCCGCATCGGGTGAAAGCGCAATGCCATTGATACCTATCAGTAATGGTTTACCAGGCCAGACTTCAGCCCCGTGCGAGACGACGTTAACGCCTGGCTCAATCTGCAGCGCAGGATGACGATCGAGCACGCGTCGAGCCATACCGGCGGCGAAATCAACGATAATTAGTCCTACCTGGTTTTCAGGAGCACTCCGCGAGCCGCTGTCGGAGATATAGGCGACACGGCGGTTCTCATCGACAACCACATCATTAAGGAAACTTGCCTTGCGGTCCGCTACGCCGTCCAGGGCGATACGTTTAATGGTTCGGCCTGAGCTGAGATCCAGCACGACCAGTTTTTGCGACCCCACGGGGGACTCTGTTTCCCCTGCAACAAACCCCATGTCCAGCGCCCAAAGCCAGCCGTTTTTACGGTCAATATAAAAACCGAGCACGTTACGCAGGCTCTGAGAGGGATCGGTGTTCACCGCATTCCCCTCGCGGGATGGAAACGCCGTCAGGCGGGCAGGGCCGGACTGTACCGTTGTATCCAGAATGCTTAACGTAGCGGGTGCTGCGGCGGAAACCAGCCGGGGCGTGCTGACAAAGGCCCGGTCCTTTGCATCAAAGTGGATACCCGCAATAGGAGCATTGACCGAACCGGAGAACGCCGCCGGTATCTTTCCGTCTTGAGCGGTATCCCAGCTCACACCGGCATAGCTTCGCCAGCGCTCCAGAGGCGCGTGTTTCGCCGCGTTGACAACACTCGGGAAAGAGAACAGCGCCGCCATTGCGATGGCGGGCAGAATAAGGGGGCGGTTGAACATTGACAGGCTCCAGTGGAACGTTCAGTTGATGAATGCTGGCCACTTTACTCATCGCCCAACGGGAGATAAATTAGCCAAATTGAAAAACATTTGTTCCTGAGAGAGCAAAATGGGCCGGAAATTCGATTACCTCGGCGACGTTGAAGTGTTCATTGCTGTGGTTGAACACGGCTCATTTACGGGCGCAGCGGTTGCCCTTTCAACCACCCCTTCGGTACTGAGCCGCGCGGTCACTCGCCTGGAAGCGCGTCTTGGACGGCAGCTGTTACAGCGCACGACCCGCCGGGTGGGGCTGACTGAAGCCGGACGCGTCTATCTTGAGCAGGCTCGCTCAGCGTTTTCTCTGCTCGATGACGCCGAACGCGTTGGCCGGGGTCAGGAGGGGGATCTGACCGGTCGCGTGAGAATGAGTGTCCCGACCACCTATGCCCACTACCGCCTGCCGCCGCTGCTGGCGCACTATAATCAACGCTACCCGCGCGTACAGGTGGAGCTGAACATTACCAATCGCAACGTTGACCTGATCGCAGAGGGGTTCGATCTGGCGATCCGTCTGGGACAGTTGCCTGACAGTGGACTTGTGGCGCGTAAGCTGGAAGACGCGGCATTGCTCCTGGTCGCCTCTCCGGACTACCTGCATCGGAGAGGAAAGCCTCGGACGCTGGAAGAGCTGCAGGGCCATCAGTGCCTGCCGTTTATCATGCCGCGCACCGGGCGTATCGCTCCCTGGGTATTTCATGATGAAGGGCGCGATATCGACTGGATGCCGGGTTCAACTATCGAAATATCAGACGATGTACTCGGCGTGGTTTCGCTGGCGGAGCAGGGGATGGGGATCTGCCAGAGCTATGAATTTATCGTTCGCGACAGAATACAGGGCGGCCAATTAGTTGAGGTGCTGCCGCACCTTCGGGGACGATCGCGACCTTTCTCCGTGCTGTTTGCCCCGCACCGACGTCAGTCAGCAGCGACCCGGGCAATGATTGACCATCTGACCCGACAAGAATGACAAGGACGAGTCCACCATGAAAAAAGCGCGTTTTTCCTTTTGGATCCCACTCATCGCAGGCGGGATAGCACTGATATCGGGTTTTGTGGTGTGGTCAGTCAACATTTACCGCGTGACATACCTTTCGATTCGCGGGGAGCAGTACCTTGCCTGTGGTGCGTTGCTGCTGGCGCTGGTGCCGATGGTCTATTTCATCAGAAAGGGGAGACTGAAAGGTAAGAGCCTTGCTGACGCGGTAAAAATCTACCTCGGCTTCTTTATTTGCAGCCTGCCGGTTGCCATGTTCGTGGTCTTTACAACGGCCTGGCTGCTGGAGGGGAACTATTCGGGCTGGAGCAAACCTTACCGGTATGAATCCAGTACCCGCCACACCTGCTCGGGTGCGGAAGTCTACGAGCCGGAATTAAAGAAGGAGATCCGCATCTGTAACCCGCAGGGTAACGTTTATTCCGATACCACCCTGTATGTGGAAAAGCGGAGCAATGCCCTGGGGATTGTGGTGCTTTGGGCTATCACGCGCGCCTGAATCGGGGAAAGTCAGGGCGCGAGAATCAGCATCAGCCCGCCTCCAGCATCCCAAAACTCACAATCCGCGCGCGGCCCAGCTCTTTTGCTCGGTACAAGGCCACATCCGCGGCGCGCAGTAGGTTGTCGGTCTGGGCATGTTGTGGGTAGCTGGCAATGCCAATCGACACGTCCACCGGCCCAATCTCGGTCAGCCCGTAGCGAATCGACAGCTCATGCACGCCGGTGTAAATCTTCTGCGCGCAGGCGTACGCTTCTGCTTCATCGGCACCGGAAAGCAGCACCAGAAACTCCTCGCCCCCGTAGCGGAATGCCAGTCCGTTGTCATGTGCGGCCCGCTGAACAATTGACGCCACGCTTTTGATCACCAGATCGCCCGCTTCATGGCCGAACCGATCGTTAATGCTCTTGAAGTGGTCGATATCAATCATCATGCAGCTTAACGGTACGCCAGTGCGTATCGCCTGCGCCGTTTGGGTTTGCAGGGTATCTTCCAGATGATGACGGTTACGCAGGCCGGTGAGCGGGTCAAACAACGCTTTTTCCAGCAACGCGTCGCGCAGACGCTGGTTGGCCAGCGCCAGCCCGAGCGCCTCGGCCATCAGTTCCAGATACGCGCGGGAAGGGGCATTGTCCGCTGTGATATTCTGGAAGGAGAGCAGGCCAATGGCCTCGCCCTGAGCGATAAGCGGCACGCAAAGGGCGCTTTCCGCCTGGGATGGCGGAAGATGGTAGCAGGCGATATCCGGCTCGCCGTTCACCGGCGGGTGACTCTGCCCGCGACGCACGGCCCAGCACTCGTCCGGATGGAACGTCGTCTCTTCACCAACCGGCGAGAGCCATTGCGCGACGCAGCGCATCTGCCACGGTTCGCGATCAAGGACGTAGAGTCGGCCCGCGATCCCCGGCGCGATATTGGGAGCAAACAGCTCCGCCACGTTAATCACATCGTTAAAGTTCTCACACCCCTGCAGCCGCTGGGTCATGCGCGCCAGCAGCTCGCGGATGGCCCAGTCGGCATCGCGCTCTTTTTCCAGACGCTGCCGCGCCAGGCCGTTTTCACGAAAGATGCTGATGGCCTGGGCCATATCGCCTATCTCATCGATCTGGTTGAAATTGGGCGTTTCAACCGCGTAATCCTGGGATGCCAGACGGTGCACCACGTCGCTCAGGCGGACCACGGGGCGTAGCACGCGGCGTTTTAATATAAAGCCGAGCACAAACAGGAACAGCAGGGCGGTCAGGCCGACCGTCAGCTCAGAGGCGGTACGCAGCGCTTTCGATTTTTTTGTCGCCTCCTGAACGGCGGCTATGACGCGCTTATCGAGTATCTGGCGGAAGTGATCGAGCTGATTCTGCGCGCGCTCAAGCTCCTGCTCATAGGGCTGACCATAGAGCAAGGCTACGGCCTGGGCGTCTTCTCCGCGTTCAAGGCTGGCGAGGGCGGTTTGCTGTTCGTCCTGCAGCTCATCGACGATCTTTATTCCTTCATGCAGCAGGGCCAGTTCTTCATCCGATGCGCCATTATCCTGCAGCTTTTCCAGCCGAAGCTCGATGCGCTTCAGGCTGTTTTCTGCCTGGTTATATTCCTTGAGAGCCTGAGGATCTTTTTTGATGACGTACAGCCGTGCTAAATCAGACTGCGCCCAGATATCGGTTTCGATATCTTCCGTCAGCTGATCAAATTTCTGCCGTTGTTCAACGGCCTGGCGCTCGAGGTTATCCGCATTGGACGCCATCAGCATGATGATGCCGGAGGCGATGGTCAGGCAGACCGTGGCCCCATAGGCCCAGTTTGTTATCGTCGCGATTCGCACCAGATGATCCTTTTACGACATGAGTAGGATGGCGTTCTTCAAATTATAGAAAACGTCTGATTTAAGGCGAAAAAAAAGGCGGCTCAGTGCCGCCTGGTGTGGTCTTTATCGTCACGTCCTTACAAATCTGGAGGATTTTTTCCTTCTTCGATGAAGTCGGGGTCCAGCTCTTCGGCGTTACCTTCGTGATCGCGCCCTGAGAAGAGGTTCCAGCAGGCGATAAACAGCGCGGCAATGAGCGGCCCAATCACAAAGCCGTTAATGCCGTACAGCTCCATGCCGCCGAGGGTGGAGATCAGAATCAGGTAGTCCGGCATTTTGGTGTCTTTTCCGACCAGCAGCGGGCGCAGGATATTGTCCACCAGCCCGACGACGATCACGAAGAAGCCGACAATAAACAGCCCCTGCCAGATCTGGTGCGTGGCAAACAGGAAGATTGCGGCGGGCACCCAGACAATCGCCGAGCCGATGGCGGGCACCAGGGAAAGGAAGGCCATCAGAGCGCCCCAGAGCACGCTGCCGTCAATACCGGCAATAGCAAACGCAATCCCGCCGAGGATGCCCTGAACAACCGCCACCGCCGCCGTACCTTTTACCGTGGCCCGCGACACGCCGACGAATTTGGCGAACAGGTGCTGCTTGGCGAAATCAGACAGCGGCAGAGAGTCGAGGATCTGGCGCACCAGATACGGGCCGTCTTTCAGCAGGAAGAACAGCAGATAAAGCATAATGCCGAAGCTAATCGCAAAGCCAAACGTGCCTTTGCCGATCAGGAACGCGCTGCCGGCGAGATACTGTCCGCCCTGTAGGGCGACATCGGAGAGTTTTTTCTGAATCTGCGCCGCGTTGGTCAGATTGTGATCCGCGAGGAAGCCGCTGGCCCAGTCAGGCAGGTGGTTGAAGATGCTCGCCACCACTTCCGGGAACTGGGTGTTGTTCTCCTGGAGCTTCGTGTAAACCACGTTCAGCTCAATGGCGAGCGAAGAGAGGATCACCATCAGCGGAATAAAGACGATCAGGCAGATAATACCGATGGTCAACAGCGAGGCCAGCCCGTTGCGATCCCCAAGCGCGGCGCGCAGCCTGTTTTTTACCGGGTTAAAAATAACGGTCAGAATGGCGGCCCACAGAATGGCGGAGAAGTAGGGCGACAGCACGTCGAAGAAGGCCCAGGTGACGAGGGCGAGAATGAAAATAAAGAAACCTTTAGTCAGTCCATTAAAGCGCATAGTGATTCCTGGTAACGAATAAGCAGTGTCGACTATAGAACTGATTGTGAGAATTACCAACCCTTGCGCCGGGCAGTGTTGCGGTATGACTCCGCTCTTCACGGATACCACTTTCGACTGACCGAAGTTCGCCTTTTCCCGCACCATGCTGTAAGTATCTGCTTGCGGAGGTGCTTATGGCCTGGCGTCCGATTCTCTATGTGATCCTCACAACCCACCCCAGACTCAGCGCGCGGCGCGCCCGTTTGCGTCTGGTCATCTAGCTTTTTATTAACAATCGCGGTATAACACACCTTCTTTGGATGTTTAGATGTCCATACGTATAGAAGGTAATATGCAAACACAACAAGAAAATGGGCAGCTTAAGCGCACCATGAAAACACGCCACCTGATTATGCTCTCGCTGGGTGGCGTGATTGGGACAGGGTTATTCTTTAATACCGGCTACATCATTTCCACGACCGGGGCAGCGGGCACGCTGCTGGCGTACCTGATAGGCGCGCTGGTGGTCTGGCTGGTGATGCAGTGTCTGGGCGAACTTTCCGTGGCGATGCCGGAAACCGGCGCGTTCCACGTCTATGCCGCTCGCTATCTTGGCCCGGCGACGGGCTACACCGTGGCATGGCTCTACTGGCTCACCTGGACGGTAGCGCTCGGCTCGAGCTTCACCGCCGCGGGTTTCTGTATGCAGTACTGGTTCCCGCAGGTGCCCGTCTGGGCGTGGTGCGTGGTCTTCTGCGTGGTGATTTTTGGCCTGAACGTCATCTCGACGCGCTTCTTTGCTGAAGGCGAATTCTGGTTCTCGCTGGTGAAAGTCATCACCATCATCGCCTTTATTATTCTGGGTGGCGCGGCGGTCTTTGGCTTTATCCCGATGCAGGATGGTTCACCCGCGCCGGGCTTAAGCAACATTACCGCCGAAGGCTGGTTCCCGCACGGCGGCCTGCCGATCCTGATGACCATGGTGGCGGTGAACTTTGCCTTCTCCGGGACCGAGCTCATCGGGATTGCGGCGGGGGAAACTGAAAATCCGCACAAGGTGATTCCGGTCGCGATCCGCACTACCATTGCGCGCCTCATTATCTTCTTTATCGGTACCGTGTTTGTGCTGGCGGCGCTGATCCCGATGCAGCAGGCGGGCGTGGAAAAGAGCCCGTTCGTGTTGGTGTTTGAAAAGGTCGGTATTCCTTACGCGGCGGATATTTTTAACTTCGTGATCCTTACGGCGATCCTTTCGGCGGCGAACTCCGGGCTGTATGCCTCCGGGCGCATGCTATGGTCGCTCTCTAATGAGAAAACGCTGCCGCGCTGCTTTGCCCGGGTGAACAAAAACGGCGTGCCGCTGACGGCGCTCTCGGTTTCGATGCTCGGCGGCGTGCTGGCGCTGTTCTCAAGCGTGGTGGCGCCGGACACGGTGTTCGTGGCGCTCTCGGCAATTTCGGGCTTTGCGGTGGTGGCGGTGTGGATCAGCATCTGCGCGTCGCACTTCGTTTTCCGTCGTCGCCATCTGCAGTCCGGGCAGCCGCTCTCTGCGCTGCAGTACCGCGCGCCGTGGTATCCGCTTGTGCCGGTGCTCGGGTTTATCCTCTGCGTGGTGGCCTGTGTCGGCCTGTGGTTTGACCCAAGCCAGCGCATTGCCCTTTATTGCGGGATCCCGTTTGTCGCCCTGTGTTATGGTGCCTACTACCTGACCCGAAATATGACATCGCAGGAGCCTGAACATGTCGCAGAATAATCCGCTTACCGCCATCCTTGAAAAACAGCCGTTTGTGGTGCTGGATGGCGCGATGGCGACGGAGCTGGAAGCGCGCGGCTGTAACCTGGCAGACAGCCTCTGGTCTGCCAAAGTGCTGATGGAAAACCCGGAGCTTATCCGCGAAGTGCATCTGGATTACTACCGCGCGGGCGCGCAGGTGGCGATCACCGCCAGCTATCAGGCCACGCCTGCGGGCTTTGCGGCACGCGGCCTCGACGAGGCGCAGTCCCGGGCGCTTATTGGCAGAAGCGTGGAGCTGGCACGTAAGGCGCGTGAAGCGTATCTGGCTGAAAATCCGCATGCGGGCACGCTGCTGGTGGCGGGATCCGTTGGGCCGTATGGCGCGTATCTGGCGGATGGCTCAGAGTATCGCGGCGACTACGTGCGCAGTGCGGAAGCATTTACCGACTTCCACCGGCCGCGCGTGGAAGCGCTGCTGGACGCGGGCGCTGACCTGCTGGCCTGCGAAACGCTGCCCTCGTTTGCCGAGACTAAGGCGCTGGCGGCGCTTCTGGCCGAGTATCCCCGCGCCCGGGCGTGGTTCTCCTTTACCCTGCGGGACAGCGAGCACCTGAGCGACGGTACGCCGCTGCGTGACGTGGTCAGCGTGCTGGCAAACTCGCCGCACATTGTCGCACTGGGCATTAACTGTATCGCCCTGGAAAACACCACGGCCGCGCTGAAGCATCTGCAAAGCCTGACGCCGCTGCCGCTGGTGGTCTACCCGAACTCGGGCGAGCATTATGACGCAGTGACCAAAACCTGGCACCACCACGGTGAAGCGTGCGAGACGCTGGCGGGGTATCTGCCGCAGTGGCTGGAAGCCGGCGCGAAGCTGATTGGCGGATGCTGTCGCACCACGCCGAAGGATATTGCTGAGCTGAACGCGCAGCGCTGATGCTCTCACCCTGACCCTCTCCCACGGGGAGAGGGGAAAAAACGAACCGCACAAAACCAACTATCCTTTCCCGCTTTTTATCTAAAAACGAATCGTTATGAGCGATTCATTTTTATTCCTTTATCAAAATTCCCGCGTTGGAAATACTGCCCTCATAACAACAAGGGGAGCAGGCACTATGGCAATTTCATCGCGAATCACACTACTCGGCGCACTGGCGCTGTGGGCATTTCAGGCGCAGGCGGTGGACGTCACCGTCGCGTATCAAACTTCTGCGGAACCGGCGAAAGTCGCGCAGGCGGATAATACCTTTGCAAAAGAGAGCGGCGCGAAAGTCGACTGGCGCAAGTTTGACAGCGGCGCGTCCGTGGTGCGTGCGCTAGCCTCCGGCGACGTGCAGATCGGCAATATCGGTTCCAGCCCGCTGGCGGTTGCGGCCAGCCAGCAGGTGCCGATTGAGGTGTTCCTGCTCGCCTCGCAGCTCGGTAACTCTGAAGCGCTGGTGGTGAAGAAAAACATCACCAAACCGGAAGACCTGATCGGCAAACGCATCGCCGTGCCGTTTATCTCCACCACCCACTACAGCCTGCTGGCGGCGCTGAAACACTGGGGCATCAAGCCGGGGCAGGTACAAATTATCAACCTCCAGCCACCGGCGATTATCGCGGCCTGGCAGCGTGGCGACATTGACGGGGCCTATGTGTGGGCACCAGCAGTGAACGAGCTGGAAAAAGACGGCACCGTGCTGACCGACTCCGAAAAAGTGGGCCAGTGGGGGGCGCCAACGCTCGACGTGTGGGTCGTACGTAAAGACTTCGCCGAGAAACATCCTGAGGTGGTGAAAGCCTTCGCGAAAAGCGCGATTGACGCCCAGCAGCCGTATATCAGTAACCCGGATGAATGGCTGAAGCAGCCCGCAAACCTGGAAAAACTCTCCCGCCTGAGCGGCGTGCCGGAAGCGGACGTGCCGGGGCTGGTGAAGGGCAATACCTATCTGACCCCCGCGCAGCAGGTGCAGCAGCTGACCGGGCCGGTAAACAAAGCGATTGTAGATACTGCCACCTTCCTGAAAGAGCAGGGCAAAGTGCCCGCGGTGGCGACGGATTACAGCCAGTACGTAACCGATCGTTTTGTGAAATAAGGAGTCCGCCATGCTGAATATTACAAATCTGTCTGCTGATTACGGTGGTAAACCCGCGCTGGAGGATATCAACCTGACGCTGGACAGCGGTGAACTGCTGGTGGTGCTGGGTCCGTCCGGGTGCGGAAAAACCACGCTGCTCAATCTGATCGCCGGGTTTGTCCCTTATCAGCATGGCACCATTCAGCTGGAAGGCAAAAAGGTGGAAGGCCCCGGCGCCGAGCGCGGCGTGGTCTTCCAGAATGAAGGTCTGCTCCCGTGGCGCAACGTGCAGGAAAACGTGGCGTTTGGGCTACAGCTTGCGGGCATCAATCGTGAACAGCGGCTGGAAACGGCGCGGGCGATGCTGAAAAAAGTGGGGCTGGAAGGGGCGGAAAAACGCTTCATCTGGCAGCTTTCCGGCGGCCAGCGGCAGCGCGTCGGTATTGCCCGCGCGCTGGCAGCGAATCCGCAGCTGTTGCTGCTGGACGAGCCGTTCGGAGCGCTCGATGCCTTCACCCGCGAGCAGATGCAAACCCTGCTGCTGCGCCTGTGGCATGAGACGGGCAAGCAGGTGCTGTTGATTACCCACGATATCGAAGAGGCGGTGTTTATGGCGACGGAGCTGGTGCTGCTCTCGCCGGGGCCGGGCCGCGTGCTGGAGCGTTTGCCGCTGGATTTCGCCCGCCGCTACGTCGCCGGGGAACCCGTGCGCAGCATCAAATCCGATCCGCTGTTTATCGAACAGCGTGAGTACGTTTTAAGCCGCGTGTTTGAACAGAGGGAGGCTTTCTCATGAGCATCGTCTTCAGTGAAAAAACGCGCCGCACGCGTCTGGCGCTGCGCTGGCCTTTCTCACGTCAAATCACGTTGAGCGTCGGTACGCTGCTGGTGCTGCTGGCGGTGTGGTGGGCAGTTGCTGCCCTGCAGTGGGTCAGCCCGCTGTTTCTGCCGCCGCCGGGACAGGTGCTGGCCAAACTCATTACCATCGCCGGGCCGCAGGGCTTTATGGATGCCACGCTCTGGCAGCACTTAGGTGCCAGCCTGGCGCGCATTCTGGTGGCGCTGCTGGCGGCGGTGATTATCGGCATTCCCGTGGGGATTGCGATGGGGCTGAGCCCGACGGTGCGAGGCATCCTCGACCCGCTGATTGAGCTTTACCGCCCGGTCCCGCCGCTTGCCTATCTGCCGCTGATGGTGATCTGGTTCGGCATCGGTGAAACGTCAAAAATCCTGCTAATTTATCTGGCGATTTTCGCCCCGGTTGCCATGTCGGCGCTGGCGGGCGTAAAGAGCGCCCAGCAGGTGCGGATCCGCGCGGCGCAGTCGCTGGGAGCCAGCCGCATGCAGGTGCTGCTGTTCGTGATTTTACCGGGCGCACTGCCGGAGATTTTAACCGGGCTGCGCATCGGCCTTGGCGTGGGCTGGTCCACGCTGGTGGCCGCAGAGCTTATTGCGGCCACGCGCGGCCTTGGCTTTATGGTGCAGTCGGCGGGGGAGTTCCTGGCGACTGACGTGGTGCTGGCTGGGATCGCGGTGATCGCCGCGATCGCCTTCGGATTAGAACTGGGGCTGCGCGCGTTACAGCGTCGCCTGACGCCCTGGCATGGAGAAATACAATGAGTGAACGTCTGACCATTACCCCGCTGGGGCCGTACATTGGCGCACAGGTATCAGGCCTGGATGTGACCCGTCCGCTGAGTGATAACCAGTTCGAGCAGCTATACCACGCGGTGCTGCGTCATCAGGTAGTATTCCTGCGCGAGCAGGCGATCACTCCGCAGCAGCAGCGCGCGCTGGCCCTGCGCTTTGGCGATCTGCATATTCACCCCGTCTATCCGCATGCGGAAGGGGTGGAGGAGATTATCGTCCTCGACACCCACAACGATAATCCGCCGGACAACGACAACTGGCATACCGACGTAACCTTTATCGAGACGCCGCCTGCGGGGGCGATTCTGGCGGCGAAGCTGCTGCCGGATACGGGAGGCGATACGCTGTGGGCCAGCGGGATTGCGGCGTATGAGGCGCTGTCAGTGCCGTTCCGGACGCTGCTGAGCGGTCTGCGGGCGGAGCACGACTTCAAAAAATCATTCCAGGAATACAAGTATCGCAAGAGTGAAGAGGAACATCAGCGCTGGCAGGAGGCGGTTGCGAAACATCCTCCGCTGCTGCACCCGGTGGTGCGGACCCATCCGGTCACGGGCAAGCAGGCGCTGTTTGTGAACGAAGGATTCACGACGCGCATTGTGGATGTGTCCGAGAAAGAGAGCGAGGCGCTGTTAGGTTTCCTGTTCGCGCATATCACCAAACCGGAGTTCCAGGTACGCTGGCGCTGGCAGGAGAATGACCTGGCGATCTGGGATAACCGCGTGACGCAGCACTACGCCAATGCGGACTATCTTCCGCAACGCCGGATTATGCAGCGGGCGACGATTTTGGGCGATAAGCCGTTTTATCGTGCGCCTTGATCCCCTTACCCTAACCCTCTCCCTTTTAGGGAGAGGGCTGTAAATGCGCCTCAATATACCGCTGATAGCGGTTCGCCTTCAGATAACACAAATCCACCAGCACCAGCCCGTCAATACAGTTGTTGAACGCCGGGTCGCTGCCAAAATCAATAAACTGCACGCCGCCGGGCTCGCACAGCTCGGAATATTGCTTGTAGAGCGGCGGAATACCGCACCCAAGATTACCGAGCAGGGATTTCAGCTTTGTTAGATCGTCCACGTAATCCACGCCGCCAAACTGCGCGAGCACGTCCGGCAGCGATGCGGGATACGGTTGACGTGAGGCGGCGAGCGGATGCGTCGCCGGGAACCACAGGCGATAAAATGCCACCAGCAGATCCCGCGCGGCAGGCGGTAAGCCGCCGGAAATGGAGACCGGGCCAAACAGGTAGCGGTAGTGCGGATAACGCGCCAGATAGGCCCCAATGCCGGACCATAAATAGTCCAGGCCGCGGCGTCCCCAGTAGCGCGGCTGGATAAAGCTGCGCCCCAGCTCAATACCGTGTTCCAGTACGTCCTGCATTTTGTCGTCGTAGTGAAACAGGCTATAGCTGTACAACCCCTCAACGCCGCGCTTTTCGATCTGCATGGCCGTCGGCATAAAGCGATACGCCCCGACGATCTCCAGATCCTCCTCATCCCACAGGATTAGGTGCAGATAATCATCGTCGTAGCTGTCGGTGTCCCGGCGTTTGCCGCTCCCTTCCTCCACCGCGCGAAAGGCAATCTCGCGCAGGCGGCCCAGCTCGCGCAGCAGCGGGGCGTCTTCCTGGCCGTTTCGCTGCCAAAGATAGATGCTTTTACCGTCGCTGGTTTTTCCCAGGCTCTCGGCCTTCGCCAGCGCGCGTTTCAGTGTGGCCCTGTCTTCCGGACGGGCAATCGCGCACTGGGTTTTAAAGACCCCAGGCAATCCCTTGCCAAGACGCATCACGTGCTGACGGCACTGCTCGGCCATCTCACGCGACGAAAGGGTGGCGCAGTGCCAGTGATGCCAGGCCATCTGCTGGCCGATCTTAATCGGCAGTTGGCTGTGGCGGCGGCGGAACATCTGCTGCATCAGCAGCAGCATCGACAGCGTCGGGGAGACCAGCGTGCTGGCATAGAAGAGCAGGCTGTTATGCGCCTGAATATGCACCGGCAGCAGCGGGGCGCGCAGCTTGCTGGCGAGTTTGATAAAGCCGGAGTGCCATTTCTTATCGCGAATGCCCTTGCGCGTAGGGCGGGAAACTTCTCCGGCCGGGAAGAAGATCAGCACGCCCGCGTTTTGCAGATGCTGTTCCATCTGCACCAGGGACGATTTCGCCGTCCTGCCGCCCATATTGTCCACCGGAATAAACAGCGAGCTGAGGGGCTCAAGGTGGGTCAGCATCCGGTTGGTCACGACTTTAACATCGCGCCGCACGCGGGAGACGGCGTACATCAGCGCCAGGCCGTCCAGTGTGCCCGTCGGGTGGTTGGCAATAATGACCAGCGGGCCATGTTCGGGGATTTGTTCAAGATCGCGGGCGGAAACGGTGCAGAGAATATCAAGGTGCTCCAGAACTTGCTCCACCATATCCAGTCCTTTCAGGTGGCGGTGTGCTGCGGCAAATTGCTGAAATTCGTCTTCGTAGAACAGTCTTTTTAATAGACTTTTTTGCCAGGGTGCGGGCCTCGCCTGAGGCCAAAGATCGTCGAGAACGCTATCGAGGCTAAACATGGTCACTCCTCCTGCCGTCTTGCGAAGACAGTAGAAGGCGCAGATGTCGGTTGTATTGCAGTTGGGTGAAGATTTGAGCAGAGAACAGGCCGGGCCAGGCGAAGCCGCCACCCGGCGCTAAAAAGGATTAACGCAGAATTTTTTTCTCGGCCAGATCCAGCGCGAAGTAGCTGAAGATCAGATCCGCGCCCGCGCGTTTGATCGCGCCGAGGCTTTCCAGGATCACTTTTTCTTCATCAATGGCACCCGCCAGGGCGGCGAATTTGATCATCGCGTACTCGCCGCTCACCTGATAAGCGCCCAGCGGCAGCTCGGTGCGCTCGCGGATGTCGCGCAGGATATCGAGATACGCGCCAGCCGGTTTCACCATCAGGCAGTCTGCGCCCTGGGCTTCATCGAGCAGGGATTCACGAATCGCTTCCCGACGGTTCAGCGGGTTCATCTGATAGGTTTTACGATCGCCTTTCAGCGCCGTTCCCGCCGCTTCGCGGAACGGGCCGTAGAAGGAGGAGGCGAATTTGGTGGAGTAAGACATGATGGCGGTGTCGGTGAAACCGGCCGCGTCCAGCGCCTGACGAATCGCCTGAACCTGTCCGTCCATTGCGGCAGATGGAGCGATGAAATCCGCACCTGCTGCGGCAGCGACCACAGCCTGTTTGCCAAGGTTCAGCAGGGTGGCATCGTTATCCACGCCGTGATCGCACAGCACGCCGCAGTGGCCGTGAGAGGTATATTCGCAGAAGCAGGTGTCGGACATCACCACCATTTCCGGCACGGTCTCTTTGCAGATGCGGGACATGCGGGCGACGAGACCATCTTCTTTCCACGCGTCGCTGCCGCTGGCGTCGGTATGGTGGGAGATGCCGAAGGTCATCACCGAGCGGATACCCGCGTTGGCGATGCGTTCAATCTCACGCGCCAGATACTTCTCCGGAATGCGCATTACGCCCGGCATGGCTTCGATGGCTTTGTAGTCATCGATCTCTTCTTCGACAAAAATCGGCAACACCAGATCGTTTAAGGTCAGGGTTGTCTCTTCAAACATAGCGCGCAGTGCAGGTGACTTGCGCAGGCGGCGGGGACGTGCAATTAAATCGGTCATGGTATGCCTGATGTTTGTGGAACAAAGAAGGCTAGTGTACCTCAAAGTGGCGATGGGTGTTTTACTAAAGTGGGCATTTTGCTTTTGAAAAATGCGGCAGGTGAGTTTGCCTGTTACCAATAATATATAATGCAGGTCGGCATAACGCTGAGAGGAGAGTGAAATATTCGTGTTATTTCTATATGGAAATGAATGCATAATTAAAAGTGATTTATTGTTTTTTATAATTCTTTTTCGGTTAAATTAGTAGGCTATTAACGTTTTGTTTTTATAATGTTTATTCCATGATGCCTTATGCTTTTATGGTCTGAATGTGTTTTTGGTCCGGATACGGACTTAATGGAAACATTCATTGAACCTTTTCGAAATGAAATTGCATAATTCCCTCCGCAATTAAATATTGCAAATTCATTGATGGACAAACTTGCTTACGTCCCTGAGGAGGGATGACCCAATGCAAACATGGAAAAAGAAACTGGTTGTATCTCAACTTGCATTAGCCTGCACCCTGGCTATCGCTTCTCAGGCCAATGCGAAGGATATTTCCGGTACGACATATAATACCTTCGGATACGATAACACAGCGTCCACTCCCTGGTATTATGGTTATGCCGACTGGGATTACTCAGATGCCATCCACGATGGTGATATTTATCCCGTGATTAATAAAGCCACCGTGAATGGCGTTATTTCAACATATTATTTGAATGATGGCATCAATGGTCGGGCGAATGCGTTGAGCATTTCCAACAGTACCATTAATGGCATGATTACTTCTGAATGTATGACCACATCATGTGCTGATGGTATAGATGCCGACGGCACTGCCCATTCTCAGTACGATCGTTTTAGCCTGACCGTGGATAACTCTACGATCAACGATACCTATGAGCATTACGCTTATGATGTCCTAAATGGTCAGAGCAAAGAGACGCATTATCTTGACACCTATGCTCTCGGTAACGCGATTACCCTGGATGTTGAATCGGATATCGTGATCCAGAATAACTCCCACGTTGCGGGGATTACGCTCACACAGGGGTATCAGGAACTGGATAATACCCCATACGACGGAGTTGAAGGCGTAGCCAACAGCAGCAAAGTCTTTACCGACACGCTAGTTGTGAAAGATTCGGTACTGACTTCCGGTGCGTACAGCGATTTAGGTACCAGCGGATTCTACGGTCAAAGCGCGAAGCCGAGCGACTACGGTGAAACCAACGCGACAGCGGCAGATGATGCAGCGCTGATTGTGGCCGCCAGCTCGTCTGATAACGCGATGCAGACCACCGCCACGTTCGATCACTCCACCGTTACTGGCGATATTCTGTTCTCCAGCACCTTCGACAAGAACTTCTACCCGAACGGCGATCCGGCAACCGATACCACCGCAGACGGCATCTATAACCCTACTACCAACGGCTGGGATGGCACCGATAAGCTGGATGTTACTCTTACCAACGGCAGCAAATGGGTCGGTGCAGCGCAGTCCAGCGTCGAGGCTATTGGCACGGCGCAGATGTATGGCCAGGGCTACAGCAACGTAGACTGGAGCACTCTGTCTCCTAACAGCATTTGGCCGGATTCCACCTATGACAGCAACGGACATGTTACGGGCGAAGCGGTGTATCAGAGCGGTCTGTTTAACATCGCGCTGGATAACGGCTCCGAGTGGGATACCCGTAAGATGTCTAAAATCGACACGCTGACGGTAAACAACCAGTCTCAGGTCAATGTTGAAAGCTCTGGCCTGCTGGCGGATACCATCACCCTGACCAATGCTTCCTCATTGAATATCGGCGACAGCGGCGACGTAGCCACCGACCATCTGTATCTCGACAGCTATAGCCGTGCGGCACTGACGGAAGAAACGGCCGATCTTTATGCCAATACTATCACCGTGGATAACGGTGCAGAGCTGGCGCTGGGGCTGGGCCAGGTTGATACGCACAATATGGTACTGACCGATGGTGGTGTGCTGAACGTTGCCAGCTGTGATTACGTGCTGAACAGCGATCTGAACAACGCCCGCTATATCACCAACGATAAGCGCAGCGCTGATTATGACTACGGCGTTGTGGCCATTAACTCTGACGGTCATCTGGCGGTGAACGGTGATGTTGCAGGCAACTACCGGGTCCGTATTGACGACGCGACCGGAGCAGGTTCTGTTGCTGATTACAAAAACAAAGAGATTATTCGCGTCTATGACAATAACGCGGATACCACAGCCAGCTTCACTGCCGCAAACAAAGCCGATTTAGGTGCTTACACTTACCAGGCACAGCAGCAGGGTGACTCCGTTGTCCTCCAGCAGAAAGCGCTGACCGACTACGCGAATATGGCGCTGAGCATTCCTTCTGCAAATACCAATATCTGGAATCTGCAGCAGGATACCGTAGGCACGCGTCTGACCAACAGCCGTCACGGCCTGGCTGATAACGGCGGGGCGTGGGTGAGCTTCTTCGGCGGCAATTTCGACGGTGACAATGGCGTTATCAGCTACGATCAGGACGTGAGCGGTATTATGGTGGGTCTGGATACCCAGATTGACGCTAATAACGCGAAGTGGATCGTCGGTGGTGCAGCAGGTTTCGCGAAGGGTGATATCAGCGATCGTACCGGTCAGGTCGATCAGGATAGCCAGACTGCGATGATCTACGCGTCAGCGAAGTTCATGAACGATCTGTTCCTCGACAGCTCACTGAGCTACACCCGTTTCAACAGCGATCTCTCCGCTAACATGAGCAACGGTCATTATGTTGACGGTAATACTACCAGTGACGCTGTTGGTTTTGGGCTGAAGCTGGGCTATGACTGGAAACCAAACCTCTCAGGCTACGTTACGCCATATGCTGCCGTGTCTGGCCTGTTCCAGTCAGGTGATGACTATCGTCTGAGCAATGACATGCGCATGGATGGGCAATCTTACGATAGCCTGCGTTATGAACTCGGTGTTGATACGGGTTACACCTTCAACTACGGCGGCGATCAGGCTCTGACCCCTTACTTCAAACTGGCCTACGTCTATGACGACGCCGATAACAATGCCGATATTAACGGCGACGGCATTGATAACGGCGTGAAAGGTTCAGCTGTTCGTGTTGGGCTGGGCACCCAGTTCAGCTTCACGAAGAACTTCAGTGCTTACACTGATGCGACTTATCTGGGCGGCGGTGACGTTGACCAGAACTGGGGCGCAAACCTGGGTGTGAAATATAACTGGTAATGCATAAAATCGGGGGAGGGGTTACCTCCCCGCTTTTTAAAAAAGCAATAAAAATAATATTGAACCGACAAATACGGATGTTTTGAGGTCTGCATGAACGTTAATGCGAAACCGCTTTCTGAATTACGCCGGCTCGAACAGTGTTTAATATCGGCCAGTACTCCTTTTACATGTACACCCCAACAATTAATAACGTCAGATGAATGGAGTGAGCCTCGTACGATCGTATTACAAACCGGCGTTATTGAGGTCTGTCGTTCCTCTGATGAGCTGCTGGTTGGGATTGCGACAGCTCCTTTTATTTTCGGTCTTTCTACGGTGATGATTAATCACTATCAGGAATACAGGGTGATTGCTAAAACGGCCTGTACTGGTTTTTATTTGCCTACCGAGACCACCCGCCAACTTATCCAACAGAATTCTCTCTGGAAAGAAGCCTTCTGCTGGCTATCTTGGATAAATTACGTTCTTGAAAAACGTGATATGCAACTGGTTGGCAATAACTCTTATCACCAAATCCGCGCGATGCTGTTAAATATGGCTGAGTGGGATGAAACGCTGCGTTCAAAAATCGGTGTGATGAATCATATTCAGCAAAGCACACGCATTTCACGTTCTGTTGTTGCCGAAGTTCTTGCCGCCCTGCGACAGGGAAACTATATCAATATGAGCCGGGGCAAGCTGGTCAGCATCAACCGCTTGCCCACGGAATATTAATATCAGTTGGACGCGGTAAGCACCTGGGCTTTATTGGCGCTCAGCTCAGCCACCAGGTTATTAATCCCGTCACTCATATTGACGAAACGCGTATGCGGAGAGCGGGTGACCACCACAAATGCGCCCACGTTTGACTGCGGGATCATGGCCATATAGGTGATGAATCCACCGCCGCCGCCGGTTTTCTGAATAATACCCGGACGGCCATTTTTCGGTGCCATATAGACCCAGCCCATGCCGAGCGCATCGGCCTTACCCGGCACGTCCATCCCGATGACGCGGTGCAGCTGGGTACGCTGATAAATCAAGGTTTGCATACGATCGGCCTGGCTGCTGCGAGCGTAGAAATCCGAGGAAAGGAACTGCTGCATCCAGCGCATCATGTCGCCAGGCGTGGAATAGACCCCGCCGCTGCCCACGGCCGCGAGCGTGTTATTACAGGGGCTTGCGCCTTTCTCCGCCACCATCAGGCGACGGCACTGATCCGGGGACGGGGTAAAGGTGGTGTCTTTCATGCCCAGCGGACGGGTTATCTGCTCTTCAAACAGCTGCGTGTAGGGTTTGCCAGCCGCCGTTGAGAGGGCATCTGCCAGCAGGTCGAACGCCAAGTTTGAATAAGAGGCCTGCGAGCCCGGTGCCGCCTTCAGCGTGGCGGTACTCAGATAGCTCCAGCGCTGGTCGCGCGTTGGCCAGACAAATACGTCACGATGCGCCGCCCCGCCCGGCTGCTCACGCGGCAGGGCGCTGGTGTGGGTGGCAAGGTTCACAAGCCGAATCGGCGTACCCTGATAGGTTGGAACCCGGGCGCCTGGAGGCGCGTATTTGCTGAGCGGGTCGTCGAGCTTCACCACGCCCTGGTCGAGCAGTTTCACCAGCATTTCGCTGGTCATCAGCTTGGTTAAGGACGCGATGCGGATAACGGAATCCAGCTGCGGATGAATGTTATTTCCTGGGCGCGTTTCACCAAAGCTGCGGAACACGCGCTGGTTTCCGTCGATGACGACCATCGCCATTCCGGTCGCGCCGCTGCCGTAATAGATAAGGTTCGCGTAGCGATCGGCAATATCTGAAGCTAAAACGGGAGCCGTCAGCGGTTGGGCTGCCTGGGCGGTAGAAAAGCTCACCGCACACAGCGCGGCAAAAGAGAGCAGACAACGTTTCAACGAAAAGCATCCATGAAGTGAAATAGGAAAGTTATGGGTATTTATACTACTAAACGGTACCGCGCAATGCCCCGAATTGCATAACGATAGCGAGAAAAACGTAACCATGGGTAAATATGAACAATTTACTTACGAGCCATCTCCCATTTTGTGACATCGGGCTTATGATAGGCACCAGTGTCACTCAATCTTACGGAGAACGGTATGTCTGAGAAGCGTGTGGTTATGGTTGTCGATATGCAGAACGGGGTATTTGAAACCCCTCGTCATCAGCGCGAAAAGTGTGTGTCTCTGATCAACCAGCTTACGCAGGCTGCCGACAAGGTGATTTTTATTCAGCACACCGAGGCCGGGGGGCTGGAAGAGGGAAGTGAAGGATTTGCGCTACTGCCTGAACTCCATCAGCCCGCTGACGCGCTTTACGTGACCAAAACGGCCTGCGATGCCTTCTACAACACCGGGCTTGAGACGCTGCTGCGTGACCAGGGCATTCGCGAGTTTGTCATCTGCGGCTGCGCCACCGATTACTGCGTCGATGCGACGATCAAGAACGGCGTTAGCCGGGGTTATCACATCACAGTTGCGGAAGATGCCCATACAACATCTAACCGCCCGGCTGCTGAAGCAAAGATCCTGATTAACCATCACAACGACGTCTGGCGTAACTTCATCGCACCGGCGAACCCTCTCGCAGTGAAACGCACCGAAACAATTCTCGAAAACTGGAAAGCGAACTAATAATCAACCCTCGGGTCTGACCTTTTTGCCTGAGCCGGGAGGCTGGCCTGGGCAGGTATTTCGTTTGGTAACGTGTTGTGCACAGCAACAGCCATAACAACAAAAAGGAAGCATTATGTTTAAGTCTTTTTTCCCAAAGCCGGGGCCTTTTTTCCTGTCGGCATTTATTTGGGCACTCATCGCTGTCATTTTCTGGCAGGCGGGCGGCGGCGCATGGCTGACGCGCATCACGGGAGCGACAGGCGAGGTACCGATTAGCGCGGCGCGCTTCTGGTCGCTCAGCTACCTGCTGTTTTATGCCTACTACACGGTGTGCGTAGGGCTGTTTGCCCTTTTTTGGTTTGTCTATTCTCCGCACCGCTGGCAGTACTGGTCGATCCTCGGCACATCGCTGATTATCTTCGTCACCTGGTTCCTGGTGGAAGTGGGCGTGGCGGTTAACGCCTGGTATGCGCCGTTCTACGATCTGATCCAGACCGCGCTGAGCTCGCCGCATAAGGTGACCATCAATCAGTTCTACCATGAAGTTGGCGTCTTCCTCGGCATCGCCCTGATTGCGGTTATCATCGGCGTGATGAACAATTTCTTCGTCAGCCACTACGTTTTCCGCTGGCGTACCGCGATGAACGAACATTATATGGCGCACTGGCAGCACTTGCGCCATATCGAAGGTGCCGCACAGCGTGTGCAGGAAGACACCATGCGTTTTGCCTCCACGCTTGAAGACATGGGCGTCAGCTTTATCAACGCCATTATGACGCTGATTGCCTTCCTGCCGGTGCTGGTAACGCTCTCGGCGCATGTACCGGATCTGCCGATTGTCGGCCATATTCCGTATGGTCTGGTGATTGCCGCGATCGTCTGGTCGCTGATGGGGACGGGCCTGCTGGCGGTGGTGGGGATCAAACTGCCGGGTCTGGAGTTTAAGAATCAACGCGTCGAAGCCGCATACCGTAAAGAGCTGGTTTATGGCGAAGACGATGCTAACCGCGCCTCGCCGCCGACCGTCCGCGAGCTGTTTGGCGCCGTGCGTCGTAACTATTTCCGTCTCTACTTCCACTATATGTATTTCAACATCGCGCGTATTTTGTATCTGCAGGTGGATAACGTTTTCGGTTTGTTCCTGCTGTTTCCGTCCATTGTTGCGGGTACGATTACGCTCGGTCTGATGACGCAGATCACCAACGTTTTCGGTCAGGTTCGCGGGTCGTTCCAGTACCTGATCAGCTCCTGGACCACGCTGGTAGAACTGATGTCCATCTACAAACGTCTGCGCAGCTTTGAACGCGAGCTGGACGATCGTGACCTGCAGGAAGTCACCAACACATTTAGCTAATACAGGAAGTTGCTATGTCTTTTGCCGTACCGCGCGCGTTACCGTTGACCATTCTGGCCGCTTTTGTACTGGCAGGCTGTGCCGAAAAGGGGGCCGCTCCGCTCAAAAAGGGCGAGAAGCCCGTCGATGTGGCGAGCGTTGTGCGGCAGAAAATGCCCGCCAGCGTAAAGGATCGCAATGCGTGGGCAGACGCGCTGGCAAAAACCTTTGAAAGCCAAAAGATCGCGCCGACCGAGGAGAACATCTGTTCGGTGCTGGCGGTGGCGCAGCAAGAGTCAATGTACCAGTCAGATCCGGCTGTGCCGGGTCTGAACAAAATCGCCTGGAAAGAGATCGACCGCCGCGCGGAGTCCATGCATATCCCGGTGTTCCTCGTGCATACCGCGCTTAAAATCACCTCGCCGAACGGCAAAAGCTACAGCGAACGGCTGGATACGGTGAAAACCGAAAAACAGCTTAGCGCCATCTTTGATGATTTCATCAGCATGGTCCCAATGGGGCAGAAGCTGTTTGGCTCCCTGAACCCGGTCCACACCGGCGGTCCGATGCAGGTAAGCATCGCGTTCGCGGAGAAACACACCGACGGCTATCCGTGGAAAATCGACGGTACGGTGCGTCAGGAGGTCTTCTCCCTGCGCGGAGGACTGTGGTTCGGCACGTATCACCTGTTGAACTACCCGGCGAACTACGATGAGCCGCTGTACCGCTTTGCCGACTTTAACGCCGGCTGGTATGCCAGCCGTAATGCGGCATTCCAGAGTGCGGTCAGCCGCGCAAGCGGCGTCAAGCTCGCGCTGGACGGCGATCTCATCGCTTACGGCAGCAGCGAGGCGGGGAGCACTGAGCTTGCCGTACGGAAACTTTCGAGAACGCTGGGTCTGAGCAACAGCGACATTCGCCGTCAGCTTGAGAAAGGCGATAGTCTGGCCTTTGAGAGAACGGATCTGTACAAGAAGGTTTTTGCGCTCGCAGAGCAGAAAAGCGGGAAAACGTTACCGAGGGCTATCCTGCCGGGTATTCAGCTGGAAAGCCCGAAGATCACGCGTAACCTGACCACTGCGTGGTTTGCAAAACGCGTGGACGATCGCCGGGCTCGCTGTATGGGGCTTTAACGGCGGCGGCGAAAGCGCAGCACTAATGCCACAACGCCCAGAATCATACATCCCGCGAGGAAGGGGATCAGGCCGAACAGGGTGCTGACGCCAAAGCCAATCTCAACTCGCGGGCGTCCGTTATCCTGCACCTGCATCAGATGTTCATAAACGCCTGGCGCATGCACCAGCATATTGAGCAGCTGAGAGCCGGCCCAGAAGCAAAACAGGACAAACAGGGCATACGCGATATTACCCGCCGTAGAGGTTTTTGGTTTTCCGCCAAAAATCGGTTTCGACAATGTAAAGTCAGCCATGAAGACCTCCGGATAAATCGCTCTGTTAATACGCTTCGTACAGGGTGAGTTTGACAGGTCATCGCATTTGTCAATATCAGAATCGTGGTAATTTACGCGCCGGAATCCTCCTGGATTGTTGATTTCTGCAGCACGTCACAATTTATTAACTTAAGTGAAATTGCGTCGCGTTTCAGAATTTCCGTATCTGCCACAGACCTGGCCGTAAAACTATGAGAGGATGTCTTTTTTTCCTGCCGGAGTTGTTATGAAGCTCACGTCCAAACTACGCCGTGACTGGCACTACTACGCCTTCGCTATCGGGCTGATCTTTATTCTTAACGGTATTGTGGGCCTGTTGGGGTTTGAAGCAAAAGGCTGGCAAACGTATGCCGTAGGGCTGGTGACCTGGGTCATTAGTTTCTGGCTGGCAGGGTTGATTATCCGCCGTCGCCCTGAAGAGACGACAGCGGATGAGGCAGAGTCGGCGAAGCGCGCCGATTAACCGTTTACGGAACTTTTAAGCGCGCTGTCGGCGGCGTGACGCTCCAGCGCCAGCTCGATCAGGCGGGTGATCAATTCCGGGTAGCTCAGGCCGCTCGCCTGCCACAGCTTCGGATACATGCTGATGTTAGTGAACCCCGGCAGCGTGTTAATTTCATTGATCACCACCTCGTTTTCCGCCGTCAGGAACACATCCACGCGCGCCATGCCGCAGCAGCCGAGCGTCTGATAAGCGCGAATGGCGATCGCCCGGATCTTATCGTTAACCGCCGGATCGAGATCCGCAGGCACGACAACCTGCGCGCCTTTATCATCAATGTATTTGGTGTCGTACGAGTAGAAGTCGCTGTTTAAGACCACTTCACCGCAGGTGCTCGCCTGGGGAAAATCGTTGCCCAGCACGGCGCACTCAATTTCACGACCTTTGATGCCCTGCTCAACCACCACTTTATGGTCGAACTCAAAAGCCAGGCGGACGGCTTGCGTGAACTCAGCTTCGCTGGTCACTTTGCTGACGCCCACGGAGGAGCCCTGGTTTGCAGGCTTCACAAACAACGGCAGACCCAGCTCTGCACTGATTTGCGTAAAGCTGTGTTTGTCGCGGTTGGCGCGGGTGAGCGTCACGAACGGCGCAATATTCAGCCCGGCATCGCGCAGCAGGCGTTTGGTGACGTCTTTGTCCATGCACGCGGCAGAGCCGAGGACGTCCGATCCGACGAACGGCAGGTTGGCCATGCGCAGCATTCCCTGCAGGGAACCATCTTCGCCCAGGGTGCCGTGAACAATCGGGAAGACGACGTCGATCTGGGCGAGAGCCTGCGCGTTGCCGGCGTCGATGAGCTGCCCTTTTACGACGCCGGGTACGGTGGCGACGCTAATTTCTGAAGGATTCAGGGCGATATGTGCCGGATCGTGGGCATTCAGCAGATACTGGCTGGCATCGTTAACGTGCCACTGGCCCTGTTTATCAATGCCCAGCAGCACCACGTCGAAACGGCTTTTATCGATCGCATCAACGATATTTTTAGCCGATTGCAATGACACTTCGTGTTCCGCTGATTTTCCCCCAAAGACAATACCTACGCGCTGCTTAGCCATCTCACTCTCTTCCAGTATGACGAAAAGCCAATAACATACCACGATGCCCGGCGGGTTTCGCGGCCTTCTGCCATAATGTTTTGGGGAATGTTGAGGGGGGAGAGTGAAAGGAAAAACGCTGCTGACCGTATTTATCATTTTGGCCATCGCAACGGTGGGTTACCGCTGGTTGCCGCCTTACTACAACCCTTTCATGCCGCTGTCGCTTGACGACCCGCCGGGTCGAATCACCCAGTATAAGCTTCGGCGTTTAACCCACGAGGCGTGCGCGAGCCTGCTCGCACAGGCTAATCAACGCGATCTCATCCGCACCCAGCCGGTGGCTGATAGCGGCGGCGCGTGTCCGCTGAATAACGTCGTGCGCGTGAGTGACTTCGGCCCGGTCGGCCTGAACAGCAGTTTTCTTGCCAGCTGCCCGCTGGCGCTCAGCTCAGCCCTCTATATCAGCCAGCAGGCCCGGCCGCTGACAAAACGTTATACGGGCAGTGACCTGGCGCGTATCGACCACCTCGGCAGCTTTGCCTGCCGCAATATTTATCATCGCCCTGACGCGCGCCGCAGTGAACATGCCACGGCGGAGGCGCTGGATATCGCTGCTTTTCGTCTGGCGAACGGTGAACGCGTCACGGTGCTGAACGGCTGGAAGGCGGCCACCACGCAGCCTTGGCTGAAGGCCATGCTGGCGGCGAGCTGTGGGTACTACGGAAACGGACTGGGGCCGGAGTATAACGCGGCGCATGCCAACCATTTTCATCTGGGAATGCGCGGTTTTGGCCTCTGCCGTTGAAGCATAATATTCCGCCAGAAAATGGATGAATTGTGACTTATTTCACAAATATGATGACTGGGGAGATAAAACACCAAAGTCAGTCGGGCCGCATCTCTGGTGCGACGTTAATACGCGTAACTTGCTAATCTGTCGGCGAATTCGCCTAAAAATGAAGACTATTTCTTTATGGAATCCTGGAAAGTTAATCTCATCTCGGTTTGGTTCGGCTGCTTCTTTACCGGACTGGCCATCAGCCAGATTTTGCCGTTCCTGCCTCTGTACGTGTCGCAGCTGGGGGTGACCTCGCATGAAGCCCTTTCCATGTGGTCCGGTCTGACGTTCAGCGTCACGTTTCTGGTTTCCGCCATTGTGTCACCGATGTGGGGCAGCCTGGCGGATCGGAAAGGCCGTAAACTGATGCTGCTACGCGCCTCGCTCGGGATGGCGATTGCCATTCTGCTGCAGGCCTTCGCCACCAACGTCTGGCAGCTGTTCTTCCTGCGGGCGGTGATGGGGTTGACGTCCGGGTATATTCCAAACGCTATGGCGCTGGTCGCCTCTCAGGTGCCGCGCGAGCGTAGCGGCTGGGCGCTGAGTACACTCTCCACGGCACAGATCAGCGGCGTCATCGGCGGGCCGCTGCTGGGGGGCTTTCTGGCGGACCACGTCGGGCTGCGTGCGGTATTTATCATCACTGCGGTTCTGCTGGTGGTCAGTTTTCTGGTCACGCTCTTTCTGATTAAAGAAGGGGGCCGCCCGGTTATCAGTAAGTCTGAACGCCTCAGCGGCAAGGCCGTTTTCGCCTCGCTGCCTTATCCGGGCCTGATGATCAGCCTGTTTGTGACCACTATGGTGATCCAGCTCTGTAATGGTTCGGTGGGGCCGATTCTGGCGCTGTTTATCAAGTCGATGGAGCCGGAGAGCACGAATATCGCTTTTCTTAGCGGCATGATTGCCGCCGTGCCGGGCGTATCAGCCCTGATTTCCGCGCCGCGTCTGGGAAAACTGGGTGACAGGATCGGCACGGCGCGCATCCTGATGGCGACGCTGATCTTTGCGGTGGTGCTCTTCTTCGCGATGTCGTTTGTCACCTCTCCGCTTCAGCTTGGCATATTGCGATTTCTGCTCGGCTTTGCTGATGGCGCCATGTTGCCTGCGGTACAGACCCTGTTGGTCAAATATTCCAGCGACCAGGTGACGGGGCGTATTTTTGGATATAACCAGTCGTTTATGTATCTGGGGAATGTTGCCGGCCCGCTTATTGGCGCCTCCGTTTCTGCGATGGCCGGTTTTCGTTGGGTATTTGCGGCGACAGCGATTGTCGTTTTAATCAATATTATCCAGCTGGCTATTGCGCTGCGACGCCGCAGACAAATGGCGGAGGCCAAATCGGCAAGGTAACGATTTCATAGATGTATTATATATTCTTATGGTAGCCGCATTTTTATATAACAAAATGCGGCTGCTTTTTATAGAAAAACGTTTCGCTCACGGCGCTGCCTCTTTATTTCCGTTCCTGTATCACTTTTGCATACCATAATTAATTTCTTCTCTTTGCAATAGGGATTCAGAGTGATAACTTCAGACAAAACTGAAAAGGAACTGGCACGATGAAAAACCTCATTGCTGAATTGCTGGTCAAGCTGGCACAAAAGGAAGAAGAGTCAAAAGAGCTGGTGGCTCAGGTCGAAGCGCTTGAAATTGTGGTCACCGCGCTGCTGCGACAAATGGCGAAAACCGATCAGCAGGCGTTGATTGAGAGCGTGGAAGGCGCGCTGGATAGCGTCAGGCCTGAATCGCAGGTACCGGTTGAGGATGCTGAGATGCTCCACCAGTACGTAAAGAAGCTGTTAAGGCATCCGCGCAGCTAAACCGTCACAGGACGTAACGACGTGTCATAGAATTGTCATGCAGGATGCCTATAGTCGCTCTGTTTTTATTTTTATGTATTTGTACATGGAGAAAATAAATTGAAACAGAGCGCACTTTTCATCGCATTACTTCCCCTGTTAATTACCCCTGCCATTTATGCTGATACGACGCAAACCAGCGTGCTGGATAATCGTGCGGCAAAAGGGGATATCACCCAGCCTGGCGGCGCGCGTCGTTTATCTGAAGATCAAACTGCTGCTATTCGCGCTTCGCTGAATGATAAGCCAGCGAAAAATATTATTTTGCTGATTGGCGATGGAATGGGGGATTCCGAAATCACGGCGGCGCGAAATTATGCCGAGGGTGCGGGCGGCTTTTTTAAAGGTATCGACGCATTACCGTTGACCGGACAATATACCCACTACGCGCTGGATAAAAAAACCGGTAAACCGGATTACGTAACGGACTCCGCGGCCTCTGCCACGGCGTGGTCCACCGGCGTGAAAACCTATAATGGTGCGCTGGGCGTGGATATTCACGAAAAAGATCATCAAACCCTTCTGGAGATTGCAAAAGCGGCGGGCCTGGCGACCGGCAACGTCTCCACCGCTGAACTTCAGGATGCGACGCCTGCGGCGCTGGTGGCACACGTGACCTCGCGTAAGTGCTACGGCCCGTCAGTGACCAGCGAAAAATGCCCTACAAATGCGCTGGAAAAAGGCGGCAAAGGTTCGATTACGGAACAGCTGCTGAACGCGCGTCCTGACGTGACGCTGGGCGGCGGCGCGAAAACCTTCGCGGAAACCGCGACGGCGGGCGAGTGGCAGGGCAAAACGCTGCGCGAGCAGGCGCAGGCTCGCGGCTATCAGCTGGTGAGTGACGCAAATGCTCTGGCGGCGATAAGCGAGGCGAACCAGGATAAACCGCTGCTGGGGCTGTTCTCTGACGGCAACATGCCCGTGCGCTGGGAAGGTCCAAAAGCCTCGTATCACGGCAATATTGATAAGCCTGCGGTGACCTGTGCGCCAAACCCGAAACGCACGGACAGCGTACCGACGCTGGCGGCGATGACCGATAAAGCGATTTCTCTGCTGAGCAAGAGCGAAAAAGGGTTCTTCCTGCAGGTAGAAGGCGCGTCGATCGATAAGCAAGATCATGCGGCAAATCCGTGCGGTCAGATTGGCGAAACCGTCGATCTGGACGAAGCGGTGCAGAAAGCGCTCGCGTTCGCGAAAAAAGACGGTAACACCCTGGTGATCGTCACCGCGGACCACGCGCACGCTAGCCAGATCGTTCCGCCAGATACCAAAGCCCCTGGCCTGACGCAGGCGCTAAACACCAAAGATGGTGCCGTCATGGTGATGAGCTACGGCAACTCTGAAGAAGAGTCCATGGAGCACACGGGCACCCAGCTGCGTATTGCCGCCTACGGCCCGCACGCGGCCAACGTGGTAGGCCTGACCGATCAAACGGATCTGTTCTACACCATGAAGGCTGCGCTGGGCCTTAAATAATAAAATCCCGGCGGAAATCACATCTGCCGGGTGGTTTTTTTCCTGTCACGAACCAGACTTACAGGGAATGTTCACAAAAGGATGGTGCAATGAAAACAACATTACTGGTTACTCTGCTCTCCGGCCTGTTCCTGGTCGCATCGGCGAACGCGGAAGAGAAAACGTTAACGCCGCAGCAGCAGCGTATGACCACCTGTAATCAACAGGCGACGTCTCAGAGTCTGAAGGGCGATGCTCGTAAGACCTACATGAGCGACTGCCTCAAAAACGGCGCCTCGAAGCCGGCTGAAAAAAGCCTCACGCCTCAGCAGCAAAAGATGCGCGAGTGTAATGCCAAGGCAACCGAGCAGTCCCTTAAAGGGGATGACCGCAGCAAGTTCATGAGTGCCTGCCTGAAGAAAAAAGTGTAGTTCGAACGGGTGAGCGGCATCGGCGGCTCACCCGAAATTTCATACTTTCCCCGCAGACCCCCTCTCTATAATTTGGGAAAATGTTTCAGAATATTCCCAAAAATGATGAATGATGAAACGTATTACAACAAAAAGCGCATTCGGGAAGAGTGGAATTTAACCCTTTCTCAGGATGACCCTCACCGTGCCGGCATTCAGTTTGCCCGGCGGGTTCGGCTGGCGCGCGCCGTGGGGCTGGCAGCGATGTTTTTCCCGGTTGCGGGAATGCTGGTCACCCATTTTTTACCCGGAGGCTGGTGGCTTTTACTGGTCGGTTGGGCGTTCGTATGGCCCCATTTCGCCTGGCAGTTATCCTGCCGGGCCGCGTCACCTCAACAGCAGGAAGTGTTCAATCTTAAGATCGATGCCATCATTGCCGGGCTCTGGATCGGCGTGATGGGGATGAGCGCGTTACCCTCGGCAGCGCTGGTGATGATGGTAGGTATGAATATGATGGGCTCCGGGGGCTGTCGCCTGTTTATCCCGGGGATCCTGTTGACTCTGCTCTCCGCGCTGGTGACGCTGCCGCTTGTCGGGAGCGTGGCTGTTTTCAGGCCCGACCCGGTAGAGTGGGGCCTAACGCTGCCCGTACTGGTGCTTTATCCCATGCTGTTTGCCTGGCTCAGCCACCGCACCGCCGTCAGGCTTGCAGAGCACAAGCAGCGGCTGGAAATGATGAGCACCCGTGACGGCATGACCGGGGTCTTTAATCGCCGCCACTGGGAAATGCTGCTGCGAAATGAATTTGAGCATTGCCGCCGCGACCACTGCACCGCCACGATTTTGCTGATTGATATCGACCACTTTAAAAACATCAACGACACCTGGGGGCACGCTGTCGGCGACGAGGCGATCATCGCCATTACGCGTCAGCTCCAGCGGTCAGTACGGTCAGGCGATGCTATAGGCCGGTTTGGTGGGGATGAGTTTGCGGTGATTATGTCGCAGACCGCGGCGGAAAGCGCCATCGCGGTGATGTCGCGGTTGCATGAGCGGCTGGAAAAACTGACGTTACCGTGCGCACCAAAAGAAGCGCTGCGCATCAGCGTAGGCGTTGCCCCCTGGGGGCCGCAGTTTGGACATTATCGGGAGTGGCTGAAGGCGGCTGACGTGGCGCTGTACAGGGCGAAAAATGCCGGGCGCGGCCGCACCGAAGTGGCCGCCTGACGCCCGGTCAGAAATCAGGATTTACTCAGCTTCTCTGATTTTTCCATGCATTTTGCCATTGCCTCAATGACGGCCGAACGGAACCCGCGCTCCTCCAGCACCCGCACCGCTTCAATGGTGGTACCGCCTGGGGAGCAGACCATATCTTTCAGCTCACCCGGGTGTTTACCGGTCTCCAGCACCATTTTGGCGGAGCCCATGACGGCCTGCGCGGCGAATTTATACGCCTGGGCGCGCGGCATTCCGCCAAGAACGGCGGCATCGGCCATCGCTTCTAAAAACATGAAGACATACGCAGGGGCTGATCCACTGACGCCGACCACCGGATGGATCATCGATTCGGCAATCACTTCTGCTTCGCCGAAACAGCGGAAAATGTTCAGTACATCAGCCACTTCTTCTGAGGTCACCAGCGCGTTAGGCGTGACGGAGGTCATGCCGGCGTTGACCAACGAAGGGGTGTTGGGCATCGCGCGGACGATTTTACGATCGTGACCCAGCGCGCGCGCCAGCTGATCGAGGGTGACGCCCGCGGCAATCGACACCACCAGCGTCTCTTTATTCAGGCTGGAGGTGATATCGCTCAGTACTTTGATCATGATGTTCGGCTTGACGGCGCCAAAGACGATATCGGCGACCTGGGCCACTTCCTGCGCGCTTTCGGCGGCGTTGATCCCGTACTGATCGCGCAACGCGGCGACCTTGTCCGGTGACGGGGTATAGACCCAAATCTGACCCGGCAGCACCTGCCCGCTGGCGATCAGGCCGCCCAGGATGGCTTTGCCCATGTTACCGCAGCCGATAAACCCGATTTTCTTGTCCATCACGATTCTCCGTCATTATGCGTTGTTTTCTCTGATTGATAGCTTAACAACGAAATGCAGGCGACAATAGTCGGCAGAGTTATTATGGGGAGACAATATGGCGATTTGGGTTGATGCGGACGCGTGTCCGAATGTGATTAAAGAGATTTTATTTCGCGCCGCCGAGCGCGTTCAGATGCCGCTGACGCTGGTGGCGAACCAGAATATTCGCGTACCGCCTTCGCGCTTCATCCGCTCTTTACGCGTGCCGGCCGGGTTCGACGTGGCGGATAACGAAATTGTCCGCCTGTGCAGCGCGGAGGATCTGGTGATCACGGCGGATATTCCGCTGGCTGCCGAAGTGCTGGAAAAAGGGGCCGCGGCGCTCAATCCGCGCGGAGAGCGATACTCGCCGTCGACCATTCGCGAGAAGCTCACCATGCGCGATTTTATGGATACGATGCGGGCCAGCGGCGTGCAGACCGGGGGACCGGACAGCCTGTCACAGCGCGATCGTCAGCAGTTTGCTGCCGAACTGGATAAATGGCTGCTGGAAGTAAAGCGCCGCACAGCGTAATGATAATTATTGTCAATTTGTGGTACAGTGTGGCTTCCACAGGGTTGTCATCCCGTACCGCTTTGCAGTAAAGTAATCGCAACATCTTCTGCAATTATTTCTTTACACTCTTCAGCCATCCGGCATCAAGGGGAACACCTGGCTATGACCCAACCCATCTTTTTAGTTGGCCCCCGCGGCTGTGGGAAAACCACCGTTGGCCTGGAGCTGGCACGCGTGTGTCATCGCCAGTTTGTGGATACCGACCACTGGCTGCAAACCGAGGCCGGAAAAACCATCGCTGAGATTGTTGAGCAAGAGGGATGGGAGAGCTTTCGCGCGCGCGAAACGGCCGCGCTGAAAGCGGTCACCACCCCGTCTGCCGTGATCGCGACCGGGGGTGGCATTGTTCTGGCGGAGTGTAATCGTCACTTTATGCGCGAAAAGGGGATTGTGATCTACCTTAGCGCGCCGGTGTCGGCCCTGGTTGGGCGTCTGGAAGCCTTTCCGGAAGAGGGGCAACGCCCTGCGCTGACCTCCAGGCCGCTGAACGAAGAGGTGAGTGAAGTGCTGGCGGAACGCGATGCGTTATACCGCGAAGCGGCTCACCACGTGGTGGATGCGTCAGCCTCTCCTGAAGACGTTGTGATTCAGATTATTACCGCCCTGCGTTTGGCTTGTGCCAGCTAAGCGGCGTCTATACTTATAGCTCAGACATAAAAAAAGGATGAGCTATGCCAACCAGACCTCCCTATCCGCGTGAAGCGCGCATTGTTACCGTTGAAAAAGGCCATACGGGTCATACCGTGACCTGGTATCAACTGCGTGCCGATCACCCCAAGCCGGACTCGCTGATCAGTGAACACGAGACTGAACAGGAAGCGCTGGATGCGAAACGGCGCTATGAAGATCCCGATATAACCTGAATGTTTTCCTAAACGCTCCAGGATCGTGCCTGAATCACACTTTTTACTCATCGTGAAAGTTAAGCAGGAGTTAATATTTAGTTATTACAAGTAACTCTGGTATCGGCAGGCGATCTTTACATTTCGATGTCGGGATCACCTGCTACGCTTGGTGCTGTTTTGTTGAAAAAACGAACTGTGCAGCGTAGTGAGCCTGTACCTGTGTGCACGATGTTGGAGTAATGGAAGGCGATAAAGATGAAGGCAACGTTGGCGATCCTCACCATTGGTGTGGTCCCTGTAAGCGAAGTGTTACCGCTCTTAACCGAGCATGTATCTGAACAACAGATAACGCATCTTAGCCTGTTGGGGAAGATGAGTCGGGAAGAGGTCATGGAGGACTACGCTGTCGAGGCGGGGGAGGATCCCCTGGCGACGTTATTAAGTGACGGTAAACTGGCGCACGTTTCACGCCAGAAAATCGAGCGCTCGCTGCAGGGCGTGATAGAAGTGCTCGATAATCAAGGTTATGACGTTATTTTGCTGATGAGCACGGCTCCCATTAAGGGGCTGATGGCGCGCAATGCGATTTTACTGGAACCGATGCGGATCATTCCGCCGCTGGTGGCCTCCATCGTGGATGGTCATCAGGTGGGGGTGATTGTCCCCATCGAGGAACTCATGGATAACCAGGAGGCAAAATGGCACGTGCTGGAAAAAGTGCCTTTGTACGCACTGGCCAATCCGTTCTGGGACAGTGAGGCCAAACTCATTGCTGCCGGGAAGGAACTGCTGGAGAGAGGGGCCGATGTCCTGATTCTGGACTGCCTGGGTTTCCACCAGCATCATCGTGATTTACTGCAAAAAGCGCTGGATGTCCCGGTGCTGTTATCCAACGTTCTGATGGCTCGCCTGGCCTCGGAACTGCTCGTGTAATGATTTTGCGTGACAGGTGATGAGCATGGCCCCTATAGTGAATTTTTATCTAAAAATATAAGGGCCAGTTCATGCTTCAGAGTAACGAATACTTTTCCGGTAAAGTGAAATCCATTGGTTTTACCAGCAGCAGCACTGGCCGCGCCAGCGTTGGCGTAATGGCAGAAGGGGAATACACCTTTGGCACGGCGGAAGCGGAAGAAATGACGGTCGTCAGCGGTGCGCTGAACGTCCTGCTGCCGGGCGAAACGGAATGGAAAGTTTACGCTGCCGGGCAAGTTTTCAACGTCCCTGGCCACAGCGAATTTCATTTGCAGGTGGCTGAGCCCACCTCTTATCTGTGCCGCTACCTGAAATAAAAAATTAGCCGGGTGGCGCTAACGCTTACCCGGCCTACGTTTTGCCCGTTATCGCTGCGCTTCGCCGCCGAGACCTTCCACCAGATTCTGAATCAACGCGGCCAGCTCGCCGGTCATCAGGATGAAATCCGCGTCAAAACGCTGGGCGTAATCTTCTCTGTCGATATCTTCGTTCTGATCGCGCAGCTCGTCGCAGAACTTCAGACGCTTCACGGAGCCGTCGTCGCACATCACGAACTGGATGCGCTGCTGCCAGTCGAGCGCCAGCTTGGTGACCACTTTACCTGCTTCGATGTGTACGGCGATCTCGTCGCTGACCAGATCCTGCTTCTTCGCGCGGATCACGCCGCCATCTTCCAGCAGGGCTTTCAGCTCGGCTTCATCAAGGATCTGGAAGCCCTGGGCCGCAGCGCCGCTGCGTACCCATTCGGTCAGCGTCAGCTCGATCGGCGTTTCCAGCGCCAGCGGAACGACCGGTAAAGATCCGATGCTTTTGCGCAGCAGGGCCAGCGTATCTTCTGCTTTCTTGGCGCTGGCGCAGTCCACCATGATCAGCCCGTTGACGGTGTCGATCCACATCATGGTCTGGCTGAAGCGGCTAAAGGCGCGCGGCAGCAGGGAGTGCAGTACTTCGTCCTTCAGCGAATCTTTTTCGGTTTTTTTCAGCTTGCGGCCCTGTTCGGCTTCCAGCTTAAAAATTTTCGCCTCGAGCGCCTGCTTAACCACCGGCGTCGGCAGGATTTTCTCTTCTTTACGGGCACAGACGATAATTTGACCCGTGCTGCTGGCGTGGGTCAGTGCATCGCTTTGTGAACCCATTGGCGGAACCCAACCGGTTTTTGCCATATCCTGGCTACCGCAAGGGGAAAAGGTATAAGCGGCTAACTGTTTTTCCATCTCTTCTGCACGCAGCGAAACGTCGCGGCTGAGACGGTAAACCATCAAATTTTTGAACCACAGCATGATAATTTCCACGGCCTTGTCGTTAAATCAGCGGGCATGATAACGAATTGTCGCATCGCTTGCATTGCTAATCGGGATGCGTGCTTCTACTCTGTTGATAATCAAAATAATGAGGAGAGTCTTGTGCGTATTGGGATCGATTTGGGCGGCACCAAAACAGAAGTCATCGCGCTGAGCGAGCAGGGGCAGCAGCTGTTTCGCCATCGTCTGCCAACGCCGCGCGATGATTATCGCCAGACTATCGAGACGATTGCCCAACTGGTTGAGATGGCCGAGCAGGCGACAGGGCAAACCGGGAGCGTAGGGATGGGGATCCCGGGGTCGATCTCGCCGTATACCGGCGTGGTTAAAAATGCCAACTCCACCTGGCTCAACGGTCAGCCGTTCGATAAAGATTTGAGCCAACGTCTGAACCGGGAAGTGCGTCTGGCCAACGACGCTAACTGTCTGGCGGTCTCCGAGGCCATCGACGGCGCGGCGGCAGGTGCCCAGACCGTGTTTGCCGTGATCGTCGGTACCGGCTGCGGTGCGGGCGTGGCGTTTGGCGGACGCGCCCATATCGGCGGTAACGGCACCGCGGGTGAGTGGGGTCACAACCCGCTGCCGTGGATGGATGAAGACGAGCTTAAATACCGCGCTGAAGTGCCGTGCTACTGCGGAAAACAGGGCTGTATTGAGACGTTTATCTCCGGTACCGGTTTTGCGACCGACTACCATCGCCTGAGCGGCCAGCCGCTCAAGGGTAATGAGATCATGCGTCTGGTCGAAGCGCAGGATCCGGTCGCCGAGCTGGCGCTGAGCCGCTACGAAATGCGGCTGGCGAAATCGCTGGCCCACGTGGTGAATATTCTCGATCCGGACGTGATTGTGCTCGGCGGCGGCATGAGCAACGTCGACCGGCTGTACGCCACGGTACCGAACCTGGTGAAACAGTGGGTTTTCGGCGGCGAGTGTGAAACCCCGATCCGCAAAGCTGTCCACGGTGACTCCAGCGGCGTGCGCGGCGCGGCGTGGCTGTGGCCGGAATAAAAGCAAATAGTGTTTATTCCCTCTCCCTGTGGGAGAGGGCAAGGGTGAGGGGCACCAGAACGCACCGTTCCACCCTTCACCCCACCGCAAATTCCTTATCCAGCCTGCTATACCCCAGCCCGTTAATTTTCTTCACCTTGATCTGCACCGGAATACGCTCTTTCATCGCCTCTACGTGGCTGATCACGCCGATGGTTTTCCCGGTGGCGTTTAGTGCGTCGAGCGCATCCAGCGCCGTATCCAGCGTCTCACTGTCGAGCGTGCCGAACCCTTCATCCAGGAACAGGGAATCGATTCGCGTTTTATGACTCACCAGATCGGAAAGCGCCAGCGCCAGCGCCAGGCTGACCAGGAAGCTCTCGCCGCCTGAGAGCGTGCGGGTATCACGAACCGCATCCGCCTGCCACGTATCCACCACTTCCAGCTCCAGCGCGTCGCTGGCCTTACGCTGCAATAAATAACGCCCGTGTAAACGGTTAAGCTGCTGGTTAGCAAGCCAGACAAGATTGTCCAGCGTCAGCCCCTGGGCGAACTTGCGGAACTTGTCGCCGGTGCTCGAGCCGATCAGCGCGTTCAGGTACCCCCAGTCGTCTGCCTGGCGCGCGGCCTCTTCAATTTCCTGCATCAACGCCAGCTGATGCTGCCGGTTATCGCTGTCCTGCTTAAGCTGCTGACGGAACTCACCCTGATGCGTGGTGTTCTCGCGAAGCCGTTGCGCCAGCTGCTGCAGCTGGCTTTGCAGCGCAGGAGCATCTTCGTTGAGCCCTTCCGGCCGCAGCGCCAGATGAGCCTGCAGCTGCTGATTAGCCTGCCCGGAAAGGGCCGCGGCCTGCTGTATCTGATTTTCCAGCGACTGCTTTCGCTGTTCGAGGTGGCGAATGGCATCGTCATCCAGCAGGGCGGCAAGAAACGCGTCCCGATCGGCAAAGCAGCTCGCTGCGAGCGCCGCGGTGAACTGCGTCTGCGACTGCTGCAGGCGCTCTTGCTCCAGCTTTTCCTGCTGCTGTTGCGCGGTAAGCTGGCTTTGCAGCGACACGCATTCGTCGTGGATGGCGCGCCAGTTATCAGAGATAACCGGTTCGGCGTCTTCGCTGTTCGTTGCCGGAAGCGCGTCGAGCAGCGGCTTCAGGGCGTTTATGCGTTCCTGAAGCACGCCGTGCTGCGCTTGCTTCTCCTGCCACTGCGCGAATTCAGCTTCACGGGCCTGAAGCCAGGCGGCTTCCTGACCCTCTTCAGGTGCGTTAAGTGAGAGCGCGAGCAGGGCATGTTCTAGCGCCTGGCGCGTGGCCGCCAGCTGCTGCTGATACTGCCGCTCCTGCGCTTCCTGTTCGTTCAGCTGGTTCTGCAGGGTCAGACGCTGGCTGAGCTGATAAAGCTGGCGCTCGTACTGTTCCTGTTCGTTCAGCCATGGTGCGATATCATCCTGAATATTCAACGCAATGTTCAGGGACGTGCAGGCCGCCATCCACTCTTTAGTGAGCGCTTGCTCTTCCTGAGAAAGCGTCTGCGCGTCGTCTGTTTCACGCTGGATCTGCTGAGTCAGGGCATTAACCTGTCCCAGCACCAGCAGGCCTTCCTCTTTAAGCGCGGCGACCTCTTTTTCCAGGGCATCACGGCGGCGCTGGTTATCCGTCAGCTCAAGCGACTGATATTGCTCAACGGCCGGATGTTCGCAGGAACCGCACAGCGGACAGGGTTTACCCGCCTCAAGCTGCGAACGGTAATGCTCCAGCTTCTTGATTGTTGCTTCGGTCTCGCACAGGGCTTTCAGGTCGAGATAGTGCTGGTTTTTTTCTTTGTACTGCTGGCGGCGCAGCGTCAGCGTTTCATTGAGTTTATTTTGTTCGGCCTGCGCCTTCTGCACGCTTTCACCGCTCTGACGCAGGCGCTTTTGCAGCGGCTGATAGCGGGCATGCAGCGACGTCAGCTGCTGGCGCAGCGTGCGTGACCGGGACTGCTGCTCCATGGCCACGCTGACTTCGTCCGCCGTTAGCGTCAGCGCATTTTCCGGCATCTCAGCCAGCTTGTTGCGTAATTCACCTATCCGCGCCGCAAGCGAGGCTAACTGCGTTTTATCGCGGTTAAGCTGAGAGAACTGGGCGCGCCAGCCTGCAATCTCCTGGCCTAACAGACGATAGCGCTCGTGCTCCGCCAGCCACTGCGCCAGCGACGTCAGTTCGGTCTGTAGCTGCTCGTGGTTACGCAGTGCAGAGTTGCGGATCCGCGCGCGCAGTGCGGTTTTGGCTTGTAAGCGAGTATTTACTTCGATAATACGCTGCTGCGTTTGCGTCAGGCGTGCGGTTTGTTCCTGCTGATGCTCCCAAAGCGGTCGAAGCTGGGCGGCGGGCAGAGCAAGCTGGAGTTTTGCCAGCTCAGGTGCTGCGTCCGCCAGCGCCTGTTGCGCATGCTGCTGGAGCGCGTTGACGCGCTGTTGCTCTCTTACGAGCTCTTCATGGCGCGTAAGCCACTGAAAATCTTTCTGTTGGCTTTGCTGCTGTTCCAGCAGGATTTTCTCTTCGTCAGTAAGTGCCTGCAAACTTTGCTGTAACTGCTGCTGTTGCTCTTCACTCAACAGCACGACGCCCGCCGCCTGCGCCTCGCACTTTTCAAGCACGCTGCGGGCGGCTTTGTGTTTTTCAAACACCATGGCGGAAATCTGGCCGTAGATCTCGGTGCCGGTCAGCTCTTCCAGCAGCTCGGCACGATCGCTCGGTTTGGCGTTGAGGAAGGCAGCAAATTGCCCCTGTGAGAGCAGCATCGAGCGGGTAAAGCGGCCATAGTCCAGCCCGGTGAGCGCGGCGGTTTGCTCCAGTTTATCCGTCACTTTGTCGGCCAGGATTTTGCCATCTTCGCAGCGCGCCAGCTCAACGCGCGGTGCCTGCAGGTTCCCGTCAGGCTGGTTGCGCGCCCGGTTCTGGCTCCAGAAGGCGCGGTAGGCGATGCCTTTTACCTCGAACTCCACTTCCGCCAGGCACTCGGCGGTGTCGCGCGTCATCAGATCGTTTTGCGCCTGGGAGACCTTATTCAGGCGCGGCGTTTCGTGATAAAGCGCCAGACAGATGGCGTCGAGCAGGGTAGTTTTACCTGCCCCGGTCGCGCCGGTGATGGCAAACAGCCCGTTGCTGGCAAACGGCTCAGCGGTAAAGTCAATTTTCCACTCGCCCTTGAGGGAGTTGATATTTTTCAGGCGCAGGCTCAGAATTTTCACGCGTTTTCTTCCTCATCATTGAGCGCATGCAGGGTATGGCTGAACAGTTCGCTGAGTCTTGCGCGCTTCGTGTCGTCGATTTCCTCCTGCGAGAGCCTGCGTTCAAACACCTCTTCAACCCGAAGCTCACTGAGCGTTTCGCGTTGAGCGCTTAACAGAATTTTCTCGCGCTGCTCGCGGCTGCGGCGCACCAGTAACACCTCTACCGGCAAGTCTTCGGTCAGTGCCTGGATTTTTCGCTGCATATCGTGCAGGTAGTCGTCGGTGGTGATTTCGATATCCAGCCAGACGGGGGGATCTTGCTCGACGCCGCGCCACTGCTCCAGCTGGGCGGTAATGGCGTCGAGATCGCCCTTCAGCACCGCCAGCGGCTGGGTGACGGGCACCTCCAGCGTCTCGACGGCGCTGAGTTTGCCCTCGCTAAAACTCACCAGATGCACGGATTTGGCTTTGCCCGTTTCGTCAAAGCTGAGCGAAACAGGTGAGCCACAGTAGCGGATATGCTCGCAGCCGCCGATGACCTGAGCGCGGTGGATGTGGCCGAGCGCGATGTAGTCGGCTGGCGGGAAGTTTTGCGCCGGAAAGGCATCCAGCGTGCCGATATAGATGTCACGCACGGCGTCACTTTTACTGGCCCCGACCGTGGTGAGATGCCCGGTTGCAATCACAGGAATCGGCTGGTCACCCCGCAGTGCACAGGCTTCGGCGTGCTGCTGGTGGTAATAGTCGGTGATGGCCTGTAATAAATGCTGCTGCTTTTCCGCACCCGACAGCCCCGCCTGGCTTTGCACGATGTCGCGCGGACGTAAAAACGGTATCGGACACAGCACCGCCCCCGGCGACCCGTCGCGTTTTTTCAGGATCTGCGGGGCGTGCCCGGCGCTGGCGACGACGGTGGTATTGAGAAACGCCAGGATGTCGCGGGATTCATTCAGCGTTGCGACGGAATCATGGTTGCCGGCGACAATCACCAGATGACACCCTGTTTGCTGCAAATTCACCACGAAGCGGTTGTACAGCTCGCGCGCGTAGCTCGGCGGCGAGCCGGTATCAAAAATATCTCCCGCCACGATAATCGCGTCCACCTCATGCGTCCGGGCCGTTTCCAGCAGCCAGTTCAGGAACGCTTCATGTTCAGCCGCACGGCTTTTGCTGTAAAAATTTTGACCCAGATGCCAGTCCGAGGAGTGTAGTATGCGCATAGCTGATCCGTGGCAAAAAAGAGAAAGCAGGATTATAAACGTTCAGAGAAGGGAAAATAACCGCTGTAATAAAACAACAGTTTGCCATTTATAGTGGTACTGTTTTTCATAAATCTGTCATAAATCTGACGCATAATGGCGCCGAATTACAAACTTGTAACGTAAATAAGATAAGACAGGGCAAAGTATGGCGAGACGTATTCTGGTCGTAGAAGATGAAGCTCCAATTCGTGAAATGGTGTGCTTCGTGCTCGAGCAAAACGGCTTCCAGCCGGTTGAAGCGGAAGATTATGACAGCGCAGTGAACCAGCTGAATGAACCCTGGCCCGATCTGATTCTGCTGGACTGGATGTTGCCCGGCGGCTCCGGACTGCAGTTTATCAAACACCTGAAGCGTGAAGCGCTGACCCGCGATATCCCGGTTGTGATGCTCACGGCGCGCGGAGAAGAAGAGGATCGCGTGCGCGGTCTGGAGACCGGTGCGGACGATTACATTACTAAACCGTTCTCCCCAAAAGAGCTGGTGGCTCGCATTAAAGCCGTGATGCGCCGTATTTCACCGATGGCGGTGGAAGAGGTGATCGAAATGCAGGGGCTGAGCCTTGATCCTACTTCTCACCGCGTGATGACCGGTGAAAATCCCCTCGACATGGGGCCTACCGAATTTAAACTCCTGCACTTCTTTATGACCCACCCGGAACGCGTTTACAGCCGCGAGCAGTTGCTGAATAACGTCTGGGGAACTAACGTGTATGTCGAAGACCGGACGGTTGACGTACATATCCGCCGCCTGCGAAAAGCGCTGGAACTGAGCGGCCACGATCGCATGGTGCAGACGGTCCGCGGCACGGGTTATCGTTTTTCTACCCGTTTCTGAACAATGACAGGAGTGTGACGCGTGCTGGAACGTCTGTCATGGAAAAGGCTCGTCTTTGAACTGATCTTATGCTGTATTCCGGCCTTCATTCTGGGGGCCTTTCTTGGACACCTGCCGTGGTTTCTGCTGGCGTCGGTCACCGGGCTGCTCATCTGGCATTTCTGGAACCTGCTGCGCCTTTCCTGGTGGCTGTGGGTTGACCGAAGCATGACGCCGCCGCCGGGAAGCGGCAGCTGGGAGCCGCTGCTGTACGGCCTGCATCAGATGCAGATGCGTAATAAAAAGCGTCGCCGCGAGCTGGGAAGCCTGATTAAGCGTTTTCGCAGCGGCGCAGAGTCGCTGCCGGATGCCGTGATTCTGACCACCGAAGAAGGGACGATCTTCTGGTGTAACGGCCTGGCGCAGCAGCTGCTGGGCCTGCGCTGGCCGGATGACAATGGCCAGAATATCCTCAACCTTCTGCGCTATCCTGAGTTTACGCTGTACCTGAAAAAGCGTGATTTCAGCCGTCCGCACAATCTGAAGCTCAATAATGGTCGCCATCTGGAAATCCGCGTGATGCCCTACAGCGATAAGCAGTGGCTGATGGTGGCGCGCGATGTTACCCAGATGCACCAGCTGGAAGGGGCGCGTCGCAACTTCTTCGCCAACGTCAGCCACGAACTGAGAACCCCGTTGACCGTGCTGCAGGGCTACCTGGAGATGATGCAGGAGCAAACGCTGGAAGGTGCGCCGCGTGAAAAAGCGCTGCACACCATGCGTGAGCAAACGCACCGGATGGAAGGGCTGGTGAAGCAGCTGCTGACGCTCTCGAAGATTGAAGCGGCGCCAACGCTCGCGCTGAATGACACCATTGATGTCCCGATGATGCTGCGGGTCGTGGAGCGTGAAGCGCAGACGTTAAGCCACAAAAAGCATCACCTGACCTTTGACGTCGACAACACGCTGAAGGTGCTGGGCAGCGAAGATGAGCTGCGCAGCGCCATTTCCAACCTGGTGTATAACGCGGTGAATCATACGCCGGAGGGGACGGATATCGTGGTGCGCTGGCACCATACCCCCACGGGGGCCGAGTTTAGCGTGGAGGACAACGGGCCGGGGATTGCGCCGGAGCATATTCCGCGTCTGACCGAGCGCTTCTACCGTGTGGATAAAGCGCGATCGCGCCAGACAGGCGGAAGCGGCCTGGGGCTGGCGATTGTGAAACACGCGGTCAATCACCATGAAAGCCGTCTCGATATTCAGAGTACCCTGGGTAAAGGAACCCGCTTCAGTTTCGTTATTCCGGAACGATTAATTGCCAAAAAGACCGCCTGACGGCGGGCGTGTCATTTTACCTTTCCACGGGTCAGCCATAGCTGGCCCGTTTGCTTTGCAGTCAAGCGAAACGCGGATGAATTTTATACGGCTGACTGTTTTTTGTTCGCATGATTAGCCATGGGTTTTTCTTATAAACAGCGTATTGTGCTGGTGTGTATTTTCATGCTGGCATATTGTTCTGGTTTTACGATCCCACCTTGCCTTTAAACGTTATAAGCGTTTAAATTGCGCCCCAGATACTGTCAGAGCGACTGTATTTGCGTGGTAAATCGAAAAACTATTCTTCTCCACGCCAGGACGGGAGCATTTCCCGCTGAAATTGAGCAAATTTTCGGCTGTATCGTCCCGTGAGGGATGTCGAAAATCTCAATGTTTTCAACACCACATCCACAGGCAGTAAGGTTTTATGACCCATCACTTAAAATCGCGTGACATCATCGCGCTGGGCTTTATGACATTTGCGCTGTTCGTTGGCGCAGGCAACATCATTTTCCCTCCAATGGTTGGCTTACAGGCGGGTGAACACGTCTGGACCGCCGCGTTTGGTTTCCTGATTACTGCCGTGGGTCTGCCGGTGCTGACCGTCATCGCGCTGGCGAAAGTCGGCGGCGGTGTGGATAGCCTCAGCACCCCGATTGGCAAAGTGGCGGGCGTTCTGCTGGCAACCGTCTGCTATCTCGCCGTTGGCCCGCTGTTTGCGACCCCGCGTACGGCAACCGTGTCCTTCGAAGTGGGTATTGCTCCCCTGACCGGTGACGGCGCGATGCCGCTGTTTATCTACAGCCTGATCTACTTCGCGATCGTGATTCTGGTTTCCCTCTATCCGGGCAAGCTGCTGGATACCGTGGGTAACTTCCTGGCTCCGCTGAAAATTGTGGCGCTGATTGTTCTGGCGGTAGCGGCCATCGTCTGGCCCGCCGGCCCGATTAGCGACGCGATGGACGCCTATAAAAATGCCGCGTTCTCTAACGGCTTCGTGAACGGCTACCTGACGATGGATACGCTAGGCGCGATGGTGTTTGGTATCGTTATCGTTAACGCCGCGCGTTCCCGCGGTGTGACCGAAGCGCGTCTGCTGACCCGCTACACCATCTGGGCTGGCCTGATGGCCGGTGTGGGGCTGACCCTGCTGTATCTGGCGCTGTTCCGTCTGGGTTCCGATAGCGCCATGCTGGTTGAACAGAACGCCAACGGTGCGGCTATCCTGCACGCCTACGTGCAGCACACCTTCGGCGGTGCGGGCAGTATGCTGCTGGCAGCGCTGATCTTCCTGGCCTGTCTGGTTACCGCGGTTGGCCTGACCTGCGCCTGCGCAGAGTTCTTTGCACAGTATCTGCCGCTTTCTTACCGCACCCTGGTGTTTATCCTCGGTATCTTCTCCATGGCGGTGTCTAACCTCGGTCTGAGCCACCTGATTCAGGTCTCTATTCCGGTGTTGACGGCGATTTATCCGCCGTGCATCGTACTGGTAGTGCTGAGCTTTACTCGTCCGTGGTGGAACAACTCTTCACGAATTATTGCGCCAGCCATGTTTATCAGCCTGATTTTTGGTATCCTTGACGGGATTAAAGCATCAGCTTTCGCGCACATACTGCCGGCATGGACACAGCGTCTGCCGCTGTCCGAGCAGGGTCTGGCCTGGTTGATGCCTACCGTTGTTGCACTGGTTCTGGCGATTATCTGGGACCGTGCTGCAGGGCGTCAGGTCGCATCGAACGCTCATTAATCAACGGCAACAAACTGTTTAACCACGGGGCTTAAGGCCCCGTGGTTTTTTGTTTTTTTCGTGTTGAATGGCAAGATTTAAATGGAAAGCACTAACAAACTTAAACGTGGATTGAGCACGCGCCACATCCGCTTTATGGCGCTGGGCTCTGCTATCGGCACCGGTCTTTTTTATGGCTCGGCAGATGCCATCAAAATGGCCGGTCCCAGCGTTCTGCTGGCGTACATTATCGGCGGCGTGGCGGCGTATATCATCATGCGCGCCCTCGGCGAAATGTCGGTTCACAACCCCTCCGCCAGCTCTTTCTCCCGCTACGCGCAGGAAAACCTCGGCCCGCTGGCCGGGTTTATCACCGGCTGGACCTACTGCTTCGAAATCCTGATTGTTGCGATTGCTGACGTGACGGCGTTTGGCATCTACATGGGCGTCTGGTTCCCGGCGGTACCGCACTGGATTTGGGTGCTGAGCGTTGTGCTGATCATTTGCGCCGTCAACCTGATGAGCGTGAAGGTGTTCGGCGAGCTGGAGTTCTGGTTCTCCTTCTTCAAGGTCGCCACCATCATCATCATGATTGTGGCCGGTTTCGGGATTATCATCTGGGGGATTGGCAACGGCGGGCAGCCGACCGGGATCCACAACCTCTGGAGCAACGGCGGCTTCTTCAGCAACGGCTGGCTCGGGATGGTGATGTCGCTGCAGATGGTAATGTTCGCCTACGGCGGTATCGAGATTATCGGTATCACCGCCGGGGAAGCGAAAGATCCGGAGAAATCCATTCCGCGCGCCATCAACTCTGTGCCGATGCGTATTCTGGTGTTCTACGTGGGTACGCTGTTCGTGATTATGTCCATCTACCCGTGGAACCAGGTAGGCACCAACGGTAGCCCGTTTGTCCTGACCTTCCAGCATATGGGCATTGCGTTTGCGGCCAGCATTCTGAACTTTGTGGTGCTGACCGCGTCGCTTTCGGCGATTAACAGTGACGTCTTTGGCGTAGGCCGTATGCTGCACGGCATGGCGGAGCAGGGCAGTGCGCCGAAGGTATTCGCCAAAACCTCACGCCGCGGCACGCCGTGGGTAACCGTTGTGGTGATGACCGTAGCGCTGCTGTTCTCGGTTTACCTGAACTACATCATGCCGGAGAACGTCTTCCTGGTGATTGCGTCCCTGGCGACCTTCGCAACCGTCTGGGTGTGGATCATGATCCTGCTGTCGCAGATTGCGTTCCGCCGCCGCCTGTCGCCTGAAGAGGCGAAAGCGCTGAAGTTCAAAGTCCCGGGCGGCGTCGCAACGACCGTCGTGGGGCTGATCTTCCTGGTGTTTATCATTGGCCTGATTGGCTACCATCCGGACACCCGCATTTCACTGTACGTGGGCTGCGCGTGGATTGTGCTGCTGCTGGTGGGCTGGGTGTTTAAATGCCGCCGCGACCGTCAGCTGGCGGAAGCGCAGTAATCTTTTTTTCTCCCTCTCCTTGTGGGAGAGGGTTGGGGTGAGGGCATTAGGCTGCACTGGTGCCTCCTCCCCCGTCCTCCTCCCCCAATAAATCCCATCATGGTGAGCTATCCTTAACCACCCTGTGGCAAGGTGACGTCAATTTCATCAAAGGGGATTCGTGATGTTAAACGCCTGGCACCTTCCGGTTGCCCCATTTGTTAAGCAAAACAAAGACAACCTGGTGATTACGCTCTGGCTGGCGGGTGAAAACCAGCCTGAACGCGTGACGCTCCGCGCCGAAATCGATAACGAAGAGACCGGGTTGAAAATGCACAAGCTGCGCAGCCAGCCGCAGCCTGGCATCACGGCCTGGCGGGTGAATATCGACCTGCGCAGCGGGCAGCCTCGCCGCCGCTACAGCTTTAAGCTTTTGTGGAACAACCGTCAGCTGTGGCTTACCCCGCAGGGGTTTAGCCGTTTCCCGCCCGCACGGCTGGAACAGTTTGCGGTCGATTACCCGGATAACGGCCCGCAGTGGGTTAACGATCAGGTCTTTTACCAGATTTTCCCGGACCGTTTTGCGCGCAGCGAAAAGCGCACTGCCGACCAGGATAAGATCTATCACCACCATGCGGCGGGTCATGACATTATTCTGAAAGCGTGGGACGAGCCGTTAACCGCGCAGGCGGGCGGATCGACCTTCTACGGCGGCGATCTCGACGGCATCAGCGAAAAGCTGCCGTACCTGAAAAAACTCGGCGTGACGGCGTTGTATCTCAACCCGGTATTTAAAGCCCCGAGCGTACACAAGTACGATACCGAAGATTATCGCCACGTTGACGCGCAGTTTGGCGGTGATGAGGCGCTGCTGCGCCTGCGTAAGAACACCCAAAACGAAGGCATGCGCCTGATTCTGGACGGCGTGTTCAACCACAGCGGAGATTCGCATACGTGGTTTGACCGGCATAACCAGTCGATGGGCGGGGCGTGTCATAACCCGGACTCGCCGCAGCGCGACTGGTACAGCTTTAACGAGGAGGGGCGTGCGCTGGACTGGCTGGGCTACCCGAGCCTGCCAAAGCTGGATTTCCAGTCGCCGTCTCTGGTTAACGAGATTTACGGCGGGGAAGACAGCATCGTGCGCCACTGGCTGAAGGCACCATGGAATATGGACGGCTGGCGCCTGGACGTGGTGCATATGCTCGGTGAAGCGGGCGGAGCGCGGAATAACCTTCAGCACGTCGCCGGGATCACGCGCTCGGCGAAAGCGGCTCAGCCGGAGGCGTTCGTCTTTGGCGAGCACTTTGGCGACGCGCGCCAGTGGCTGCAGAACGATGCGGAAGATGCGGCGATGAACTATCGCGGCTTTACCTTCCCGCTGTGGGGATTCCTCGCCAACACCGATATCTCCTACGATCCGAATCATATTGATGCTGAAACCTGCATGGCGTGGATGGAGAACTACCGCGCCGGCCTGTCGCATCAGCAGCAGCTGCGGATGTTTAACCAGCTCGATAGCCACGATACCGCGCGCTTTAAATCCCTGCTCGGCAAGGATGTCGCGCGTCTGCCGCTGGCGGTGACCTGGCTCTTCACCTGGCCGGGCGTGCCGTGTATCTACTACGGAGACGAGGTGGGACTGGACGGCAACAACGATCCGTTCTGCCGCAAAACTTTCCCGTGGGAGCCAGCGAAACAGGACACGGTGCTGTTCAGCCTGTATCAGCGCCTGGCGAAGCTGCGTAAGCAGAGTCTCGCCCTGCGCTATGGCGGCTGTCAGGTGGTGTACGCCCACGATAACGTGGTGGTGTTTGCTCGCATCTATAACCAGCAGCGCGTGCTGGTGGCGATCAACCGGGGCGAGGCCTGCGAAGTGGTGCTGGATGATTCGCCGCTGCTGAAGGTGGCGGCGTGGAAGAGTAAAGAGGGCAAGGCCACGATTCAGGACGGCGTGCTGGCGCTGCCTGCGATATCCGCGACGATCTGGTTCGGTAGCTAATGCGCTAATGTTTCCACCTTTTAAGATGGCGCAAATGCAACGATTTGTGTCAATCTTAACAGATCGTTTACGGTGAAGGTGGAAACATGGACGAGCTTTACATCCTTGGCTGTTTATTCCTGGTTTTTGCGCTGCTGGTTGCGCCCGTGCTTGCGGTTATCGGGTTTAATCGAAGTACGGCAGCGCGGCAGGAGATAGCCCTGCTGCGCCAGCGCATTGAGGCGCTTGAGCAGCGCGGCGTGTCTGAGAACGCGCCGGAACCGGTGCGGACCGCCGCGCCGGAGGCTGTTACCGCGCCGATAGTGGAGGAAGCTCCCGCGGCTGTTGACCCCTGGCGCCCCGATATTTCCGCTGCCGTGGCAGAACCCGCTCTGGCGCCTGCGCCAGCGGCAAAACAGCCTTCAGCCTTTGGCGGCATCCTGACGTCGCTTGCGCGCTGGTTCATGCAGGGCAATCCGCTGGCGAAGCTTGGCATTCTGCTGCTCTTCCTCGGCCTCTCTTTTCTGCTGCGCTATACCGTCGAACATTCCCTGTTCCCGCTTGAGCTGCGCCTCGTGGCAACGGCGCTGTTTGCCGTTGTTCTGCTGGCGATTGGGTGGCGGGTGCGGCACAGGCAGCGCGTCTATGCGCTGATCCTCCAGGGCGGGGCGACCGGCGTGCTCTACCTGACGGTGTTTGGTGCATTCCGGCTCTGGCAAATGTTGCCGATGACGCTGGCCTTTACGCTGCTGGTAGTGATTTGCGCGGCGAGCGTCGGGCTGGCGGTGCTGCAGAAGGCGCTGAGTCTTGCCATGCTGGCGAGCCTTGGCGGATATCTCGCGCCGCTGCTCTTATCTACTGGGGGCGGTAGCTTTGTCGCACTTTTCTCTTTCTATCTTCTGCTGTCCATCGGCATTCTCGCGATCAGCATCTGGCAGCACTGGCGCGAGCTGAACCTGCTCGGGCTGCTGTTTACGTTCGGCGTGGGCGGCCTGTGGGGGCTGAATGACTACCAGCCTGAAGACTATTGGATCTGCCAGCTGTTCCTGATTGCCAATACGCTGATATTCGGCGTGCTGAGCGTGGCGCTGTCGCTGCGGGCGCAGGAGAAAGGGAAGCAGATTATCGACGGCGTGCTGCTGTTTGCCCCGCCGCTGGTTGGTTTTGGAATGCAGTACGGCATGACGCAGCAGTGGAACTATGGCCCGGCGCTGAGTGCCCTCGGATATGGTGCTTTTTATCTTACCCTCGCGTTCCTCGCGCTGCGTCGCTACCCCTCCCTCGGACGACCGCTGGTCATGGCGGCGCTGGCGATCGGCGGCGGGTTCGCCACGCTCGCCATTCCGCTGGCGCTGTCGGCTCGCTGGACGGCGATGGCCTGGGCGCTGGAGGGGCTGGGGATTCTCTGGCTGGGCGTGCAGCAGCATCAGCGTCGCATGAGCTATAGCGGGACGGCGCTGCTGCTGCTGGCGCTCGGCAGCGCGCTGTGGGCACAAACGGACGGTGTTACGGCGCTGAGCCTGTTCCTCATCTTCGCCATCCTCAGCCTTTGCTGGCTGGCTGCGGCCTGGCTGTGGCGGACTCTCTTCCTGCCGGTCAGCTGGGCGCTGCTGGCAGGCGGGCTGCTGTTCTGGATAGTGGCGCAGCTGGGCGCGTCGCAGCTGGTACTGACGAAGGAATTACCGATTCTGGCGGGCGTGCTGACGCTGACGGCGGCGTCGGTCTGGGGCTGGCGGCAGGTGGCTGCTAGCCTGACGTGGCGGGAGCTGGACGCCAGCAAATGGCTGCTGTGGCCGGTTATGCTGCTGATGGTGGGTTATCAGCTCTGGCATCAGCAGATCGTTACCGCCGGCTGGTCAAATCTGGCCTGGTGCGTTGCGCTTCCTGCCGCGCTAATGCTGTTGCGGCGCGATGGTGAAAGACTCCTGCCGCGTATCGCGATGGGGCTGCATTTGTCGCTGTTCTTGATGATTTTGCTGGCGCTGGCCGCGGAGCTTTACTGGTTTGCCCGGTCTCTGCCGTGGGGAATGGCGGCCTGGGGAAGCGGATTAGCGATGGCCGCAGGTGGCGGGATTATTATGGCACTTTCTGCAGCCGTACGGCGTCGCGTGTGGCCGTTCCGGGAGTGGCCTGCGCTCTATGCGTGTCTGGCACCGATCCCTGTCGTCGTGGCGCTGCTGGTATTGCTGGTGGTGACCAATTTCCAGGACGGCGTGGTCTATCGTCAGACCTGGCTGCCGCTGGTGAACCCGCTCGAGGAAGGTGCTGCGTTCGCGTTGCTGGGGCTGGTGGTTTTTTATCGGGGGGTGGATCGCTACTACCCGTCATGGCTTGCGCAAGCGCGCCCGTGGCCTGCCGTCGCGATTATGGCGTTTGGCTTCTGGTGGCTAAACGGTGTGCTGATGCGCGCCCTGGCCTGGTATGGCGACGTGGCCTGGAATATGGCATCGCTGTGGGATTCGCGGCTGATCCAGACAAGCTTTGCCCTGTTCTGGATGTTGAGCGCGCTGGTGGTCATGATCCATGCCACCCGCAGGGCTTCCCGGCAGGAGTGGCTTTGCGGTGCCGCGCTGCTGGGTGTGGTGATGGTGAAACTGATGCTGGTGGACAGCGCGGGCGGAGGCGGTCTGTCGCGCGCGGTGGCGTTTATCGGCGTGGCGATACTGGTACTGATAGTGGGCTATTTCTCGCCGCTACCGCCAAAAACAGGAGATGAAAAATGAAATGGATGAAAGCGGTTGCGTGTACCGCGCTGCTGGCGCTTTCCGGCCCGGCGTTCTGCGACGAAGTACCAACGGAATCGCCCCGTGACTATGCCTTTGGTCGTTCACTCGACACGTCCGTTCCTTCCCGGTGGTATCGGGTAATGCTGCCGCTTGCCGTCTATGAGCAAAGCACGTCGCCGGATCTGCACGATGTCCGCGTCTTTAACCAGTCGGGTGAGCCGGTTCCCTTTAGCCTGATCGCCGCGACGCGCCCGCAGGCGACAGCGCAATCCACGGCGCTGCGCCTCTTTCCGCTGGATGCCTCGCCGCTCGCGGCTGCCTCAGACGCCGGTGACAGCGATAAGATCCGGCTCCGTTCCCGAAACGGCATTGAGATTGTGCTGGAGGGGCAAAAAGCCGCTGCGGCCGGGCAACATTACCTGCTGACCCTGCCGGAGCAGACGACGGGTGAACTGGTCATATCCCAGCTGCAGCTCCTCTGGAATACCCATGAGACGCCGTGGCAGGGAACGGCGTCGGTCTATTACAGCGAGGATCTCAAGCGGTGGTATACCCTGCGCGAGGATATGCCGCTGCTGGACGTCGTCAGCGGTCAGGATCGTCTTAAGCTCGATCGGATCGATACCGATACGGTTTTATCTCCCGATGCGAATCGCTATCTCATGGTGGTGCTGAATACGCAGAGCCAGGGGGTAACGTTGACCGGCGTAAACGCAATCAGCGCACCTGCCCAGGCGGCCCCGGAAGAGATTAGTCTTGAAGGGGAAGGTGAGCAGTTATCGACAAGTGAAGCTCAGTGGCGCTGGGCGCGCCCGCAGCCGCTGAGTGCTGTCAGCATCTCGCTGAACGGCGATGGCGTTCTTCCCGTGGAGATCGCGTGGCGCAGTACGGAAAAAGAGGCATGGCATCCCCTGAAGAAAGAGGTGATTTACCGTCTGGAGGGGAAAACGTCCGGACCGGTTTCGCTTAGCGGGGGCCTGGTGCAGGCAGTGAAAATCACGACGCTGAATGCGCGTCTGCCAGAATACCTGCCGAGCGTTACGGGGCATCGCGACCGCTATGATCTTGTGTTCAACGCGCAGGGGAAAGCGCCGTACGTTCTCGCCTGGGGCAACGGTGCCGCAAAGCCTGCCAGCGTGGAGCCTGACATGCTGATCCCAGCCGACCTGCGCAAGACCTATGATATGGCGAACCTGCCGCAGGCCGATATTGTGGATGATGTCGCGTTGGGCGGCGAGGGGCGGCTGAACGCCACCTCTGCAGCTGAGCGGGCGAGCTGGATGAACGCCCTGCTGGTATGGGGCGTACTGATTGCGGGCGTGATCCTGCTTGCGGGCATGGCCTGGCGCATCTGGCGAGAGACGCAGCGTAAGGCATAAAAAAAGGCCCGCATAAGCGGGCCTTTTTCGTAAACCGTGCCGATTACAGGCTGGATACGTTCTCAGACAGGTATTTAGCTACGCCGTCTGGGGAAGCAGCCATACCTTCTTTACCTTTTTCCCACTGAGCCGGGCACACTTCGCCGTGCTCTTCGTGGAACTGCAGCGCGTCAACCATGCGCAGCATTTCGTCGATGTTACGACCCAGCGGCAGATCGTTCACAACCTGGTGACGAACGATGCCGTTCGCGTCGATCAGGAAGGAACCGCGCAGCGCAACGCCAGCGTCCGGATGTTCGATACCGTAAGCCTGCTGGATTTCGCGTTTGATGTCTGCAACCATTGCGTATTTCACCGCACCGATGCCGCCTTTGTCGACAGGGGTGTTACGCCATGCGTTGTGTACAAACTCAGAGTCGAAGGAGACGCCAACAACTTCCACGCCACGCTTCTGGAATTCTTCATAACGTTTGTCGAACGCGATCAGCTCAGACGGGCAAACGAAAGTGAAGTCCATTGGCCAGAAGAACAGAACGGTCGCTTTACCGTTGGTGTGCTGTTTGAAGTTGAAGTTTTCAACGATTTCACCGTTGCCCAGAACTGCTGCAGCTGTAAAATCCGGAGCCGGACGAGTTACCAGAACCATATGATTCTCCTGTAGATACTAAGGTTATTTGGAACGCAACGCGAGCCAGTATAGAGAGTGTTCATGGATAAGACAAAGAGGTGGTGACAATCGTTCCGCCAGCTTTTACCTATCAATGTCATTTTTATACACAAAATCATTCAAGTTGCATCAAGGCGGCAAGTCTGGGAATCCCCAGGAGCTTACTGAAGTAAGTGACTGGGGTGAGCAGACGTAGCCAGCGCAGAGGCAGCTTGAAGGATGACGTGTATTTAAAGCTGTTTGTTTTTCGCCTGGACCATCATGCGCGGGTAAAACTGCCAGAAGCGGGTCTCCAGCGCATCGTAATGTTCATCCAGGTCATACCAGGAATCCCGCAGCGCATCCAGGCGCGGGCGACGGCTCGCCATCCCATTCAATACATTCTGAATGAAGTCCATCTCGCGATAACGCTCCAGCCAGCGTTCTGACCACAGATAGTTATTCAGATTCACAAAGCGCGGCGGCGAGTCGGGCAGAATGATCGACACCTGCTGATGGGCATAACGCACAAATTCCGGCAGGGATAGCTCCGGCGAGAGCTGTGCCCAGTGGCGCGACAGGAAGTGATCCCACATCACGTCGAGGGTAATCGGCGCAACGCGGCGCGTTTCCGGCCGAAACCACGCTTTGGCTTCCGTCACTTCCGGCAGCTTATCCGTCAGCACGTCGATGCGGCGGTGCATAAAAATCCCGTCGACAACCTCAGGGGAGTAGTCCTCCGCGGGGTTGCCGCGAACGAAATCGGCCAGCAAATTGCCGGAAAGGGAGCTGTCAGCGAGGTGTGCGAGATGCAGGTGAGCGAGAAAATTCATGCGTTTTATTTGTCCGGGGGCGGCTAGTTGTTGCAGCAAAAGGGTGTGAGCACTAGACTATGCCGCCTGTTTTTAAGTCACGAGTATACGTCATGCGCGTCGCCGATTTCTCCTTTGAACTACCTGAATCCCTGATTGCTCACTATCCCATGCCTGAGCGCAGCAGCTGTCGCTTACTGTCACTGGATGGGCCAACGGGCGAGCTGACGCACGGTACTTTCACCGATTTGCTCGACAAGCTCAACCCTGGCGATCTGCTGGTCTTTAACAATACCCGCGTGATCCCGGCGCGCCTGTTCGGCCGCAAAGCCAGCGGCGGCAAGATTGAAGTGCTGGTCGAACGTATGCTCGATGATAAACGTATTCTGGCACATATTCGCGCATCTAAGGCGCCAAAGCCGGGCGCGGAGCTGCTGCTGGGCGATGATGAGAGCATCAAAGCGACCATGACCGCGCGCCACGACGCGCTGTTCGAGGTGGAGTTCAACGACGAACGCACGGTGCTCGATATCCTGAACGCCATCGGCCACATGCCGCTGCCGCCGTATATTGAGCGTCCGGACGAAGAGGCTGACCGCGAGCTGTACCAGACCGTCTACAGCCAGAAGCCTGGCGCCGTCGCTGCGCCGACCGCGGGCCTGCATTTTGATGAGCCGCTGCTGGAGAAACTGCGCGCGAAGGGCGTGGAGATGGCGTTCGTGACGCTCCACGTGGGTGCGGGAACCTTCCAGCCGGTGCGCGTGGACAGCATTGAAGACCACATCATGCACTCTGAGTATGCCGAAGTGCCGCAGGACGTAGTGGACGCGGTGCTGGCGGCGAAAGCGCGCGGCAGCCGCGTCGTGGCGGTTGGTACGACGTCCGTGCGCTCACTCGAGAGCGCCGCGCAGGCAGCGAAGAACGGTCTTATCGAGCCGTTCTTTGGCGATACGCAGATCTTTATCTACCCGGGCTATCAGTACAAAGTAATTGACGCGCTGGTGACCAACTTCCATCTGCCTGAATCGACGCTGATTATGCTGGTTTCCGCGTTTGCCGGTTATCAGCACACTATGGCGGCCTACAAGTCTGCGGTAGAACAAAAATATCGCTTTTTTAGCTACGGGGACGCGATGTTTATCACGTACAATCCGCTGGCTTTGAATGAGCGTGTCGGGGAATAAGTCCGCGGCACCGTTTTACAACGTTGGACTGTTTTTCTGACGTCGGAGAAAAAATGAAATTTGAACTCGATACCACCGACGGTCGCGCGCGTCGCGGTCGCCTGGTGTTTGATCGCGGCGTGGTGGAAACCCCCGCGTTTATGCCTGTGGGCACGTACGGCACCGTAAAAGGGATGACGCCGGAAGAAGTAGAAGCCACGGGCGCACAGATTATCCTCGGCAACACCTTCCACCTGTGGCTGCGTCCGGGTCAGGAGATCATGAAGCTCCACGGCGACCTGCACGATTTCATGCAGTGGAAAGGCCCAATCCTGACCGATTCCGGCGGCTTCCAGGTCTTCAGCCTGGGCGATATCCGTAAGATCACCGAGCAGGGCGTTCACTTCCGTAATCCGATCAACGGCGATCCGATTTTCCTCGATCCGGAAAAATCGATGGAGATTCAGTACGATCTCGGATCTGATATCGTGATGATCTTCGACGAATGTACGCCATACCCGGCCGACTGGGATTACGCCAAGCGTTCAATGGAGATGTCTCTGCGCTGGGCGAAGCGCAGCCGTGACCGCTTTGACTCCCTGCAGAACAAAAATGCGCTGTTCGGCATTATCCAGGGTAGCGTTTACGAAGATTTACGCGATATCTCTGTTAAAGGTCTGGTAGAGATAGGTTTTGATGGCTACGCTGTCGGCGGTTTGGCTGTGGGTGAGCCGAAGGAAGACATGCACCGCATTCTGGAGCATGTTTGCCCGCAAATCCCTGCGGATAAACCACGATACCTGATGGGCGTGGGTAAACCAGAAGATCTGGTTGAAGGCGTACGCCGTGGCATTGATATGTTCGACTGCGTCATGCCAACCCGCAACGCGCGTAACGGCCATTTGTTCGTTACCGATGGCGTGGTGAAAATCCGTAACGCGAAGCATAAGAGTGACACCAGCCCGCTCGATTCTGAGTGCGATTGCTATACCTGTCGCAATTATTCTCGCGCGTATCTGCATCATCTCGATCGTTGCAACGAGATTTTGGGCGCGCGTCTCAATACCATTCATAATCTTCGTTACTATCAGCGCTTAATGGCTGGTTTACGTAAGGCTATCGAAGAGGGTAAATTAGAGAGCTTCGTGACCGATTTCTACCAACGTCAGGGGCGGGATGTTCCACCGTTGAACGTTGATTAATTTTAATAATGAGGGAATTTGAATGAGCTTTTTTATTTCTGATGCGGTAGCGGCAACAGGTGCTCCAGCGCAGGGCAGCCCGATGTCTCTGATTCTGATGCTGGTTGTGTTCGGTCTGATCTTCTACTTCATGATCCTGCGTCCACAGCAGAAGCGCACCAAAGAGCACAAAAACCTGATGAACTCCATTGCGAAAGGCGATGAAGTGCTGACTAACGGTGGTCTGGTCGGTCGCGTAACCAAAGTGGCTGAAAACGGCTACATTGCTATCGCCCTGAACGACACCACTGAAGTGGTCATCAAACGTGACTTCGTAGCTGCCGTTCTGCCGAAAGGCACCATGAAGGCGCTGTAATCCCAACTTTTCCCAAAGGGAACTGCCGTGTTAAACCGTTATCCTTTGTGGAAGTACATCATGCTGGTCGTCGTGATTCTCGTCGGCCTGCTGTACGCGCTTCCCAACCTGTATGGTGAGGATCCGGCTGTTCAAATCACTGGCGCGCGCGGTGTCGCCGCCAGTGAGCAAACGCTGATCCAGGTCCAGAAAACGTTACAAGAAGAAAAAATTACCGCTAAGTCTGTGGCTCTGGAAGAGGGCGCAATTCTTGCTCGCTTCGACACCACCGACACGCAGCTCCGCGCTCGCGAAGCGCTGATGGGCGTGCTGGGTGACAAATACGTCGTGGCGCTTAACCTTGCCCCTGCAACCCCGCGTTGGCTGGCTGCGATGAAAGCAGAGCCAATGAAACTCGGTCTTGACCTGCGTGGCGGCGTTCACTTCCTGATGGAAGTGGATATGGATACCGCGCTCGGCAAGCTGCAGGAACAGAATATCGACAGCCTGCGCAGCGATCTGCGTGATAAAGGCATCGCTTACACCACCGTGCGTAAAGAAGATAACTACGGCATGAGCATCACGTTCCGCGACAGCGCGGCGCGCGATCAGGCTGTAGATTACCTGACCCAACGTCACCGTGACCTGGTAATCACCTCTCAGGGCAGCAACCAGCTGCGCGCGGTGATGACCGATGCGCGTCTGAAAGAAGCGCGTGAATATGCCGTTCAGCAGAACATCAACATTCTGCGTAACCGTGTAAACCAACTGGGTGTGGCCGAGCCGCTGGTACAGCGTCAGGGTGCTGACCGTATCGTAGTTGAACTGCCGGGTATTCAGGACACCGCGCGTGCGAAAGAGATTCTGGGTGCGACCGCAACCCTGGAATTCCGTCTGGTGAATACCAACGTTGACCAGTCTGCTGCCGCTTCTGGCCGTATTCCGGGTGACTCCGAAGTGAAACAGACCCGCGAAGGTCAGCCGGTTGTGCTGTACAAACGCGTGATTCTGACCGGTGATCACATCACCGACTCCACGTCGAGCCAGGATGAATACAACCAGCCGCAGGTTAACATCTCGCTCGATAGCGCGGGTGGTAACATCATGTCTAACTTCACCAAGGACAACATCGGTAAACCGATGGCAACCCTGTTCGTGGAGTACAAAGACAGCGGTAAGAAAGATGCAAACGGTCGTGCTGTGCTGGTGAAAGAGGAAGAGGTGATTAACATCGCCAATATCCAGTCTCGTCTGGGTAACAGCTTCCGTATTACCGGCATCAACAACCCGAACGAAGCGCGTCAGCTCTCCCTGCTGCTGCGTGCCGGTGCGCTGATTGCGCCAATTCAGATTGTTGAAGAACGTACCATTGGTCCAACTCTGGGTATGCAAAACATCCAGCAGGGCCTGGAAGCGTGTCTGGCCGGTCTGGTGGTCTCTATTCTGTTCATGATCTTCTTCTATAAGAAGTTTGGTCTGATTGCGACCTCTGCGCTGATTGCGAACCTGGTGCTGATTATCGGCATCATGTCCCTGCTGCCGGGGGCGACGCTGACAATGCCGGGTATTGCGGGTATCGTTCTGACCCTTGCGGTGGCGGTCGACGCCAACGTACTGATTAACGAACGTATCAAAGAAGAGTTGAGCAACGGTCGTTCTGTTCAGCAGGCGATTGACGAAGGTTATAAAGGCGCGTTCAGCTCTATCTTCGATGCGAACGTAACAACACTGATCAAGGTTCTTATCCTGTATGCAGTGGGTACTGGCGCTATCAAAGGCTTTGCGATTACAACCGGTATCGGTGTCGCAACGTCAATGTTTACCGCTATTGTCGGCACCCGTGCCATCGTGAACCTGCTGTACGGCGGCAAGCGCGTCAAAAAGCTGTCTATCTGAGGAGTGCGTTGTGGCACAGGAATATACTGTTGAACAATTGAACCACGGCCGTAAAGTCTGGGACTTTATGCGCTGGGACTACTGGGCCTTCGGCATTTCAGGTTTCCTGCTGATTCTGTCCATCGTCATTATGGGCGTGAAAGGCTTTAACTGGGGGCTCGATTTTACCGGTGGTACGGTAATTGAAATCTCCCTGGAAAAACCGGTCGATATGGACCAGATGCGCGAATCGCTGCAGAAAGCGGGCTTTGAAGAGCCGCTGCTGCAGAACTTCGGCAGCAGCCGCGACATTATGGTACGTATGCCGCCGGTGCACGATGCCAACGGCAGCCAGGAGCTGGGCAGTAAGGTTGTTAGCGTGATTAACGAAACAACCAGCCAGAACGCGGCGGTTAAGCGTATTGAGTTCGTCGGCCCAAGCGTAGGTGCTGACCTGGCGCAGACCGGCGCGATGGCGCTGCTGGTGGCGCTGATCTCCATCCTGGTGTACGTCGGTTTCCGCTTTGAGTGGCGACTGGCGGCCGGTGTGGTTATCGCCCTGGCGCACGACGTGGTGATCACCATGGGCATACTGTCGCTGTTCCACATTGAGATTGACCTGACGATCGTGGCATCACTGATGTCCGTTATCGGTTACTCGCTGAACGACAGTATCGTGGTATCTGACCGTATTCGTGAAAACTTCCGTAAGATCCGTCGCGGTACGCCGTACGAAATCTTTAACGTGTCGTTGACCCAGACGCTGCACCGTACCTTGATCACCTCCGGTACTACCCTGATGGTGATCCTGATGCTGTTCCTCTTCGGTGGTCCGGTACTGGAAGGCTTCTCGCTGACCATGCTGATTGGTGTCACCATCGGTACGGCGTCGTCTATCTACGTTGCGTCCGCCCTGGCACTGAAACTCGGCATGAAGCGCGAGCACCTGCTCCAGCAGAAAGTCGAGAAAGAAGGGGCGGATCAGCCGTCCATTCTGCCGTAAGGCGACGTTTAGCGCGTTATCGAAATCCCGGTCGGTTGACCGGGATTTTTTTTTATCTGCTCCTGACAAACACTCCTGACAGTATGCTGTCAGGAGCCCTGTCGTAGACTCCGTCTGAACCCAAACAACAGGCAGGAGGATGTATGAAAAGCGTCATTAACTGGTTTGAAATTCCGGTCTCGGATATGGATCGCGCCATCAAATTTTATGAGCCCGTGATGCAACTTGCGCTGCGTCGCGAGAAAATGGACTGTGCGGAGCTGGCCGTTTTCCCGCATGAGGATCCGGGTACCGGAGGCGCACTGGCAAAATTTGACGGCGTTACACCGTCTTTGCAGGGCGCTATTATTTACCTGCATACTGACAATCTGGCGGCCACGCTCGATCGCATCGCCTCTGCGGGCGGCGAGTGCGTGTTTGGCCCGCTGGAACTGCCGCATGGCATTGGCACTATCGCCTTGTTTACCGACAGCGAGGGCAACCGCGTCGGGCTCCATCAACCTGCCTGAGAGCGGACAAAGTTATGACCCGACGCGCTGACCGTTTGTTTCAGATTGTGCAGATCCTGCGGGGCAGGCGTCTGACAACGGCAGCGCATCTCGCGGACCGGCTTGGCGTGTCCGAGCGCACGGTATATCGCGATATCCGCGACCTGTCGCTTTCCGGCGTGCCGGTGGAAGGTGAGGCGGGAAGTGGATATCGGCTGATGTCGGGCTTTGACCTGCCGCCGCTGATGCTGACAAATAAGGAGTCCGAGGCGTTGATCGTCGCGATTCGCCTGCTCAAAACCTGGGGTGGGGAATCGCTGTCGCGCGAGCTGGAGTCGGCTCAGGAGAAGGTGCTGGCTATCCTGCCCGAGGAGAGCCGCCGAAAGGCGGAGCAGACGCGGATCTACGCCCCGGACTTTTGCATGCAAAGCCACTCCCGCAGCGATTTTGACATGATTCATCAGGCGATTTCCGCCCAGCGCGTGCTGGCGCTGCATTACCGTGATGAAGCCGGACAGCTGTCTAAACGTGAGGTTCAGCCGCTGGGGCTATTCTTCTGGGGAGAGCGCTGGCTGCTGGCTGCGTGGTGTGAACGGCGCGATGACTATCGCTGTTTCCGGCTCGACCGATGCCTCAATATTGTGGCTACGGAGAGGCGTTTTAGCGAGAGCGCGGACAGGTCTCTGGCGGATTTTTTGCGGAAGGTGAAGCAGTAAAAGGCCGGGTGGCGGCTACGCCTTACCCGGCCTACATTTGGGTCGTAGGCCCGGTAAGCGTAGCGCCACCGGGCGAAACCCACACTGATTAGAAGTTGTAACCTACAACCAGGTAACCACCCCAACCGGTAGAACGGACGTTTTCTTTCATCCAATTCAGGTCGGCGTCGTCGTTCCACTGACCGCCGTTGTGCCAGTAACGCGCCACTACAGAGTAGTGCCAGTGATCGTAGTTCAGCGCCAGGATGTGGCTGGAGGCGATGGAGTCGTTAGTACGCTGTTTAATACCGTTCTCTGCGTAACCGCTCTTATCTCCCAGTTCTGAACCCCAGTCGAAGTTGGTGAAGCCGATGTAGCTCAGGTTACCGCCCCACAGCTGAGTGATTGGTACAAAGTATTTCACTTTGAAACGGTAGCCATCCCACTCATTCTGGTTTTCTGCACCGTAGTTCTGCCACTGGTATTTCGCGTAAACGTTCAGGGACAGGCTCATTGGCAGGCCGGTGTCAACATCGGTACCCAGACCCATATACCAGGTGCTCTGACGACCAGACTCGTTGCGGCCCATGTCGTAGATATAGTTGTTCGCGAAGTACCACTCTTTGAACGGACCGAAGCTGAGGTCGGTGCCGGTCAGCTTGTCGATGGAGAAGCGCGGCTCGATCTCCATGAACAGCGGAGAACCGTGGTTCCAGATACCTTTTGCCTGAGAGTTACCGCCGAAGAAGACCGGTGCATCCATATAGCCATAGAAATCAAACCAGTCTTTCTTGGCGAATGCTTCGTACTCCAGGTAGGTATCGTTGCGGATCTGTGGTCCGAAACGGGTGTGGTAGCTGCCTACCACGTTAACGCTCTGGTGCCACCAGTCGGAGAGGTATTGTGGTTTATCGTTTTCCGCTGCGTTAACAGTGAAAGAGGAAGAAAGTGCCAGCACGGCGCCAGCTGCGAGTAATGTTTTTTTCATAATCATGCCACTGATTGAAATTCCCTTTCGGGAGTGAAAAATGCGCGAATTGCGTTTCTAAATATTTCGTGTTTCTGCGGTGCCTATTATAGGAATCCCTGCTCACAAAAATATGTGTTGTTTCACATATCTCTCACACACGTAATCGATTGCGTTCACGTTTGCGTACTTTAAACGGGCGGGATTGTAGCGGCAATCATTTATGTTGCCAATCCATACGAAATGTAAATGTTAGCGGAGTGACATTTCGCTCCGCTAAAAAGGAGGGGATTAGTGCGCGGCGGGTTGAATGTCGTGAATGCGGATAAAGCCTAACTGTTCCGGCGTAACGCCGCTTAACTGAAGCGGAATATCCACATCGCTTGGTGCTAAAACACTTGCCGGGGCGGTGAAGAGCTGATTCTTCACGTTCACCTCCTGGTAATTCTCCGTTGTGCCCTGGATCTGGCCCCACTCGACGGTGCCGCTGAAGGCCGGAAGCGGATCGTTGGACTCTCCCTGGATGCGTAATGTTGCGCGAGTACCATCTGCGTTCGCCGCTACATTCACCAGAGACATTTTTAGCGTGCCGATCTGACTATTGAGACGCGCAGGCGTATTCGCGCCCGGCAGCAGATAAACCCCGCTGCTGGATTTGGCATTCAGCGCGTTTTGCTGGGTGATTTTCACCGTTTCTTTGTTCAGCTTGTCCATCGCCGTATTGAGCGTATTGACGCTCTGTTTCAACTGACGGACTTCGGTTTGCTGTGCACAGGCGCTAAGGGTGAAGAGGCTCCCCACCAGCAAGATTTTCAGGTAACGTCTTGTCATTGCGTTTATTTCCTTGAAATAACGGATCGCCTTAATGTTAGCCAGCATCATCATGTGAGATATAGATCCTTTGTCTCAAAAAGCTCTTCCTTTGTTGTCAGGCCAGATCAGGGTAAAATGAAAATTAGTTAACCAGATAACAGGGATACCGTATGCATTGCCCATTCTGCTCCGCTGTGGATACCAAAGTCATCGACTCTCGTCTTGTGGGCGAAGGGTCATCCGTACGCCGTCGTCGGCAGTGTCTGGTGTGCAACGAGCGTTTCACGACCTTTGAGGTTGCAGAGCTGGTAATGCCGCGCGTGGTAAAAAGTAACGACGTGCGCGAGCCGTTTAACGAAGAGAAACTGCGCAGCGGGATGCTGAAGGCCCTCGAAAAACGTCCCGTCAGTGCGGACGACGTGGAGATGGCGTTAAACCACATAAAATCTTACCTTCGTGGTTTGGGTGAGCGTGAAGTGCCAAGCAAAATGATCGGCAACCTGGTGATGGAGCAGTTGAAAAAGCTCGATAAGGTCGCCTATATACGCTTCGCCTCGGTCTACCGCAGCTTCGAAGACATCAAAGAGTTTGGCGAAGAGATCGCCCGCTTACAGGATTAAGCTCATGCAGGATGAGATCTACATGGCGCGAGCCATGAAGCTGGCGCAGCGCGGTCGTTTTACTACCCATCCCAACCCGAACGTCGGGTGCGTTATCGTCAACGATGGCGAGATTGTAGGAGAGGGGTTTCACTATCGGGCGGGCGAACCGCATGCCGAGGTTCATGCGTTGCGCATGGCCGGTGAGAAGGCGCGCGGTGCAACAGCCTACGTTACGCTGGAGCCCTGCAGCCATCACGGGCGTACGCCGCCGTGCTGTGAAGCGTTGATCGCGGCGGGTGTTTCACGCGTGGTCGCATCGATGCAGGACCCAAATCCGCAGGTGGCTGGACGCGGTCTGTATCGCCTGCAGCAGGAAGGCATTGACGTCAGCCATGGTCTGATGATGCAGGACGCGGAAGCGCTTAACAAAGGTTTCCTGAAGCGCATGCGCACGGGGTTCCCGTATATCCAGCTTAAGCTGGGTGCCTCGCTGGACGGTCGTACGGCAATGGCAAACGGCGAGAGCCAGTGGATCACTTCTCCACAGGCAAGGCGCGATGTGCAACGTCTGCGCGCGCAAAGCCATGCTATTCTCACCAGCAGTGAAACCGTTCTGGCTGACGATCCGGCCATGACCGTGCGCTGGGACGAGCTGAATGCCGATACCCAGGCTCTTTACCCGCAGGAGAACCTGCGTCAGCCGCTGCGTATTGTCATTGATAGCCAGAACCGCCTGACGCCGGAGCACCGCATCGTCCAGCAGCCGGGGGAAACCTGGATTGCCCGCACCAAAGAAGATACTCGCGAATGGCCGGAAGGCGTGCGCAGCATTCTGGTGCCGGAACATAACGGTCACCTGGATCTCGTGGTGCTGATGATGCTGCTCGGCAAGCAGCAGGTGAACAGCATCTGGGTAGAGGCGGGGCCAACGCTTGCCGGTGCGCTCTTACAGGCCGGGCTGGTGGATGAACTGCTTGTTTACGTTGCGCCTAAACTGTTGGGCCACGACGCACGCGGCCTGTTTGTGCTGCCCGGCCTTGAAAAACTGGCCGACGCACCGCAACTCAAATTTAGCGAGATTCGTCCGGTAGGTCCGGATGTCTGCCTCCACTTAACGACAGCGTAATTGCTCCTTAAATAGGGAAGCAGTGCGCAAAGTATTATGATAAAATCCGCCCCCCTGCGGGGCCAAATGAACCCGTAAAGGAAGAGTATGAACATTATTGAAGCTGCTGTAGCTACCCCGGACGCTCGCGTCGCCATCACCATTGCGCGTTTCAACAACTTCATCAACGACAGCCTGCTGGAAGGTGCGATTGACGCCCTGAAACGTATCGGCCAGGTTAAAGATGACAACATTACCGTTGTTTGGGTTCCAGGCGCTTACGAACTGCCACTGGCGGCAGGCGCGCTGGCGAAAACCGGTAAATACGACGCGGTGATTGCGCTGGGTACCGTTATTCGTGGCGGCACTGCTCACTTCGAATACGTTGCGGGCGGTGCAAGCAACGGCCTGGCACACGTTGCGCAGGATGCTGAAATTCCTGTCGCATTCGGCGTGCTGACCACCGAAAGTATTGAACAAGCCATCGAACGTGCTGGCACCAAAGCCGGTAACAAAGGTGCAGAAGCTGCACTGACCGCGCTTGAAATGATTAATGTATTGAAAGCCATCAAGGCCTGATTTTTTTGTAAGGGGAATTCCGTGAAACCTGCTGCTCGTCGCCGCGCCCGTGAATGTGCCGTCCAGGCACTTTACTCCTGGCAGTTGTCCCAGAACGACATCGCTGATGTTGAATACCAGTTCCTGTCAGAACAGGACGTGAAAGACGTTGACGTTCTGTACTTCCGTGAACTGCTGTCGGGAGTGGCGACTAATAGCGCGTATCTCGATGGTCTGATGAAGCCTTATCTGTCCCGTCTGCTCGAAGAGCTGGGCCAGGTAGAAAAAGCAGTGTTGCGTATTGCGCTGTTTGAGCTGTCTAAACGTGATGATGTGCCGTACAAAGTGGCCATCAACGAAGCGATCGAACTGGCGAAAACCTTCGGCGCTGAAGACAGCCACAAGTTTGTAAACGGCGTACTTGATAAAGCAGCACCTGCGATCCGTCCCCACAAAAAGTGATCCGCAAACCGGAGTCCTGCATTGCCTGACGGGCGGTGCGGCTCCGGTTTTTTCTTTTATTTGCTGAGGCATAACGTATGGCATGCGGCGAATTCTCCCTGATTGCCCGTTATTTCGACCGTGTCAGAACCTCTCGTCTTGATGTTGAAACCGGCATCGGCGATGACTGTGCACTTCTCAATATTCCAGAAAAACAGACGCTGGCAATCAGCACCGACACTCTGGTGTGCGGCCGTCATTTCTTACCGGATATCGATCCTGCCGATCTGGCGTATAAAGCACTGGCGGTTAACGTCAGCGATCTGGCGGCGATGGGTGCCGATCCCGCGTGGTTAACGCTGGCGCTGACGCTGCCTGAGGTGGACGAATCCTGGCTTGAAGCTTTCAGCGATGCGCTGTTTGAGCAGCTTAACTACTACGATATGCAGCTGATTGGCGGTGATACCACTGCCGGGCCGCTGTCGATGACGCTGGCGATCCACGGCTATGTGCCGCTCGGTCGCGCCCTGAAGCGCTCAGGCGCAAAACCCGGCGACTGGATCTACGTCACCGGTACGCCGGGCGACAGTGCGGCAGGGCTGGCGATTCTCCAGGATCGCTTAACCGTGAAGGATGCCGACGATGCGGCGTATCTGGTGAAACGCCATCTGCGCCCGACGCCGCGTATTCTGCACGGCCAGGCGCTGCGCGAGCGCGCGAGCTCTGCTATCGACCTCTCTGACGGGCTGATCTCAGACCTTGGCCATATTTTAAAGGCCAGCGGCGTTGGGGCGCGCGTTGATCTGGATCTGTTCCCGCTGTCAGAGGAACTGCTTCGTCATGTCGAACCTGCGCAGGCGCTGCGCTGGGCGCTGTCTGGTGGTGAAGACTACGAACTATGCTTTACCGTTCCGGAGCTGAACCGTGGAACGCTCGACGTGGCGTTAGCGCATCTTGGTGCGAAATTCACCTGCATAGGTCAGATCATGCCGGAGAGTGAAGGGCTGAAGTTTGTGAAAGACGGTGCGCCGGTTACGCTGGACTGGAAAGGGTACGATCACTTCGCGTGAGTTTGTACGCTTTGTATTGCCGGGTGGCGGCTCCGCCATACCCGGCCTACGGGTTTTGTTCCCTCTCCCTGCGGGAGAGGGTTAGGGCCTACTTAAACCCCACCACCGGATGCGGCTGATACGGGGTCTCCAGCTCGGCAACCTGCTCCGGCGTCAGCGTGATATCCACCGCGTTTAACAGTTCGTCCAACTGCTCTTCCCGGGACGTGCCGATAATGGGAGCCGCGACGCCGCGCTTGCCCAGTAGCCATGCCAGCGCTACCTGGGCGCGGGTTGCGCCGGTATCATCGGCAATCCCGGCCAGGCGTTCGGCAATCAGCGCATCGCTGGCCTCTGTTCCTTCATAGAGATTTTTTCCCACTTCATCCGATACCAGGCGAGCCGTGGTTTCCCCCCACGGACGGGTCAGGCGGCCGCGCGCCAGCGGGCTCCACGGGATAACCGCCACGCCCTCCTGGTGGCACAGCGGCAGCATCTCGCGTTCTTCTTCGCGGTAGATCAGATTGTAATGATCCTGCATGGTGACAAAGCGCGCCCAGCCGTGTTGAGCCTGGAGATCCAGCGCCTGGGCAAACTGCGACGCGTGCATAGACGACGCGCCGATATAGCGCGCTTTACCGGCTTTGACGACGTCGTTGAGCGCCTCAAGCGTCTCCTCGATTGGCGTGTTGTAATCCCAGCGGTGAATTTGCAGCAGGTCGACGTAATCCATGTTCAGGCGTCTGAGGCTGTCATCAATCGAGCGCAGGATCTGCGCGCGAGAAAGGCCCTGCGGCAGGTCGCCCACCGGGTAGTAGACTTTAGTAGCGACGACAACGTCATCCCGACGGGCAAAATCGCGCAGGGCGCGGCCGACAATCTCCTCGCTGCTGCCGTCGGAATAGCTGTTGGCGGTGTCAAAGAAGTTAATGCCGCCCTCGATAGCGCGTTTGATGATCGGACGGCTGCTCTCTTCCGGCAGCGTCCAGGCGTGGTTTCCCCGATCGGGCTCGCCAAAGGTCATGCAGCCCAGGCAAAGTCGGGAAACCTTAAGGTCCGTTTTTCCTAATGTTGTGTATTGCACGGTTCCGCTCCTGCTGTTTAAACACCAGGTTTAAGCATAGCAGGAGCGGAAAAGGGGGAAGGGGTCAGTCCAGCCAGGCGCGGATTTTGGCTTCGATACCGGCGGCGTCCAGGCCAATAGCCGCGCGGGCTTCGTCCTGAGTACCTTGCGGAATGAAATGATCCGGCAGGCCGAGGTTCAGCACCGGCACGGCTTTACGATTTGCCATCAGTACCTCGTTCACGCCGCTACCCGCACCGCCCATGATGGCGTTTTCTTCCAGCGTCACCAGCACGTCGTGGGTCTCAGCCATACTCAGGATCAGAGATTCGTCGAGCGGCTTCACAAAGCGCATATCCACCAGCGTGGCATTCAGCGTTTCAGCCACTTTCGCGGCTTCGGGCATCAACGTGCCGAAGTTCAGGATCGCCACTTTCTCACCGCGACGCTTAACCACTCCTTTACCAAGCGGCAGTTTTTCCAGCGGCTGAAGCTCAACGCCTACCGCATTGCCGCGCGGGTAGCGAACGGCGCTTGGGCCATCCTGATAGTGGTAGCCGGTAAACAGCATCTGACGACATTCGTTCTCGTCGCTTGGCGTCATGACAACCATATCCGGAATACAGCGCAGGAACGACAGATCAAACGCACCCTGGTGCGTCTGACCATCGGCACCGACGATGCCCGCACGATCGATAGCAAACAGAACCGGCAGCTTCTGGATCGCCACGTCGTGAATCACCTGATCGTAGGCGCGCTGCAGGAAGGTGGAATAGATAGCGACAACCGGCTTGTAGCCGCCGATCGCCAGGCCCGCTGCAAACGTCACCGCGTGCTGCTCGGCAATGGCGACGTCAAAATACTGGTCCGGGTATTTTCGGGAGAATTCGACCATGCCGGAGCCTTCGCGCATGGCCGGGGTAATCGCCATCAGCTTGTTGTCTTTTGCGGCGGTTTCGCACAGCCAGTCGCCGAAGATTTTTGAATAGCTCGGCATGCCGCCGCTGCTTTTTGGCAGACAGCCGCTGGACGGGTCAAATTTAGGCACCGCGTGGAAGGTGATCGGATCTTTTTCCGCCGGTTCGTAGCCACGCCCTTTTTTGGTCATGATGTGCAGGAACTGCGGGCCTTTCAGGTCGCGCATGTTCTTGAGCGTGGTCACCAGACCCAGCACGTCGTGACCGTCAACCGGCCCAATATAGTTAAAGCCCAGTTCTTCAAACAGGGTACCCGGCACGACCATGCCTTTGATGTGCTCTTCGGTACGCTTGAGCAGCTCTTTGATCGGCGGTACGCCGGAGAAGACCTTTTTACCGCCTTCACGCAGCGACGAGTAAAGCTTGCCGGAGAGCAGCTGAGCAAGATGGTTGTTCAGCGCGCCGACGTTTTCGGAAATCGACATTTCGTTATCGTTAAGAACAACCAGCATGTCCGGCTTGATGTCGCCCGCGTGGTTCATGGCCTCAAAGGCCATACCGGCGGTGATAGCGCCGTCGCCAATCACGCAGACGGTGCGGCGCTGCTTATTCTCTTTCTCGGCGGCAACGGCAATACCGATGCCCGCCGAAATGGAGGTAGAGGAGTGGCCGACGCTCAGTACGTCGTACTCGCTCTCACCGCGCCACGGGAACGGGTGCAGGCCGCCTTTCTGACGAATGGTGCCAATTTTATCGCGACGGCCGGTCAGAATTTTGTGCGGATAGGCCTGGTGACCCACGTCCCAGATGAGCTGATCGAACGGCGTGTTATAGACGTAGTGCAGCGCCACGGTCAGCTCTACCGTGCCAAGCCCGGAGGCGAAATGGCCGCTGGAGCGGCTTACGCTGTCGAGCAGGTAGCGACGCAGCTCGTCGCACAGCTTCGGCAGGCTCTCTTTCGGCAACAGACGTAACTCCTGGGTGGAGTCAACTAACGCCAGTGTCGGGTATTTGGCAATATCAAAACTCATCAAAGGCTCATCGAGATATATAGTTTATTTATCACGCTGGATTATATAGTCCGCTAGCGCTTCCAGTGCCGAGGTATCCAGCGATTGCGCAGCCAGCTGATTCAGCGACTGGCGGGCATCGTCAATCAGATCCCGGGCTTTACGTTGGGCTTGCTCAAGGCCCAGCAGGGCGGGGTAGGTACTTTTGCCAAGCTGCTGGTCCGCACCCTGACGTTTACCCAATGTTGCAGTATCGCCCACCACATCCAGAATGTCATCCTGAACCTGGAATGCCAGACCGATACTTTCTGCGTATCTGTCCAGAATCGGCAGGGCTTTGCGCCCTTGTTCACCCGCGCTCAGCGCGCCCAGGCGAACGGCGGAACGAATCAGTGCCCCGGTTTTATGGCGGTGAATACGCTCCAGCTGTTCCAGATTAACCTGACGTCCTTCCGCTTCAAGATCCAGCGCCTGTCCGCCGCACATGCCGGCCACGCCGCTGGCCATTGCCAGCTCGGAGATCATCGCCAGACGGTCGCGGTCAGCCACTTCCGCCATTGGCGCGTCGCTCAGAATCGAGAACGCCAGCGTCTGCAGGGCATCACCCGCCAGGATGGCATTCGCCTCGCCAAACTTGATATGGCAGGTGGGTTTACCCCGACGCAAATCGTCGTCGTCCATGGCCGGGAGATCGTCGTGGATCAGCGAGTAGGCATGGATGCACTCAACGGCGGCTGCCGGAGCGTCCAGCGTGTTATCGCTGATGCCAAACATATTGCCGGTGGCATACACCAGGAACGGGCGCAGGCGCTTTCCACCCAAGAGTGCGCCATAGTGCATGGCTTCAACCAGTGGAGTGTTCTGAAAAGGCTGTGGCGCAATAAAACGGCGCAGGGCGTCGTTGGCGCGTACGACACGCGCCTGAAGCTCGTTGGCAAAATCCATTTACTCGGCGTCCGGTGTGAAAGGCGTGGTTTTCGCGTCTTCGCTGTCGGAAAGCAGGATCTGCACGCGCTGCTCGGCCTGCTGCAGCTTGACCTGCCCCTGGCGCGCCAGCTGCACGCCACGCTCGAATTCGTTGAGCGCCTCTTCCAGCGGGAGATCGCCGCTCTCAAGACGGGTAACAATTTGCTCCAGTTCACTCAGCGCAGTTTCAAAACTGGCCGGTGCGTCGTTCTTCTTCGGCATAGTGAATTGACTCTTATATTCTTCGCCCCGACATGGTAACGGACTCGGGCGGATAAGCAAATAACGCGCAATGTGCACAGGAGCGGCGCGATGGTGGTATACTTGCGCGCCTGGATGCAGCCACGGGTGTGGGCTGCTGTACTCTTTTCCATTACAAGCCTTAACAGGCTTGCCTAAGAAACATTGCCGCCATGAAGTTTATCATTAAATTGTTCCCTGAAATCACCATCAAAAGCCAATCTGTGCGTTTGCGCTTTATTAAAATTCTCACCGGGAACATTCGTAACGTATTAAAGCACTACGACGAAACCCTCGCCGTGGTGCGCCACTGGGACCACGTTGAGGTCCGTGCGAAAGACGAAAACAAACGTCAGGATATTCGCGACGCGCTGACCCGTATTCCGGGGATCCACCATATCCTGGAAGTGGAAGATGTTCCGTTCAGCGATATGCACGACATCTTCGAGAAAGCGCTGGTCCAGTACCGTGACCAGATCGAAGGCAAAACCTTCTGCGTGCGCGTCAAGCGTCGCGGTAAGCACGAATTCAGCTCCATTGAAGTGGAACGTTATGTCGGCGGCGGTTTAAACCAGCACGTTGAAACGGCGCGCGTACGTCTGACCAACCCGGACGTGACGGTGAACCTGGAGATCGAAAACGATCGCCTGCTGCTGGTGAAAGGGCGCTATGAAGGTATCGGCGGCTTCCCTATCGGCACCCAGGAAGACGTATTATCCCTGATCTCTGGCGGCTTCGACTCCGGCGTCTCAAGCTATATGCTGATGCGTCGCGGCTGCCGTGTGCACTACTGCTTCTTCAACCTGGGCGGCGCGGCGCACGAAATCGGCGTTCGTCAGGTGGCGCATTATCTGTGGAACCGCTTCGGCAGCTCCCACCGCGTGCGTTTCGTGGCAATCAATTTCGAACCTGTGGTCGGCGAAATCCTCGAGAAAGTGGACGACGGTCAGATGGGCGTCATCCTTAAGCGCATGATGGTGCGTGCGGCGTCCAAAGTGGCTGAACGCTACGGCGTGCAGGCGCTGGTCACCGGCGAAGCGCTGGGCCAGGTCTCCAGCCAGACGCTGACCAACCTGCGTCTGATCGACAACGTATCTGATACGCTGATCCTGCGTCCGCTCATCTCCCATGACAAAGAGCACATCATCGATCTGGCGCGCGAAATCGGCACCGAAGATTTTGCCCGCACCATGCCGGAATACTGCGGCGTGATCTCTAAAAGCCCAACGGTGAAAGCGGTGAAGGCGAAGATCGAAGCGGAAGAAGAGAACTTCGATTTCAGCATTCTGGATAAAGTGGTGGAAGAAGCGTCCAACATTGATATCCGCGAGATTGCCCAGCAGACCGAGCAGGAAGTGGTTGAAGTGGAGACCGTGAGCGGTTTCGGCGCGAACGATGCGATTCTGGATATTCGCTCCATTGACGAGCAGGATGACAAGCCGCTACAGGTGGAAGGCGTCGAAGTGGTTTCTCTGCCGTTCTACAAGCTGAGCACCAAGTTTGGCGATCTCGACCAGAGCAAAACGTATCTGCTGTGGTGTGAGCGCGGGGTGATGAGTCGCCTGCAGGCGCTGTATCTGCGCGAGCAGGGCTTTGCGAATGTGAAGGTGTATCGCCCGTAGTTTATTACCGGGGAGTGCGGCCAGATGCCCTCACCCCGGCCCTCTCCCACGGGGAGAGGGAGAAAACATCTATTCGTAATAATTATAAATCCCCGCCGGCATCACCAGCGATGATGCCACTTCGTAGGCCTTCTCGCGCCCGATCAGCAGGTCAATAATCTTTAAGCCAAAATCAATCGCAGTGCCTGGCCCCTGGCTGGTCAGCAGGTTTACGCGCGGGTCCCAGACGACGCGTTTGTCCACCCAATGTTCTTCCAGGATCGTATCCTTCAGCCCCGGGAAGCCGGTCATATTGCCGACGGGGAAGATATCGTGCGGAACCAGAACCGTTCCCGCGGCGGCGCAGATAGCCGCGACGATACGGCCTGACAGATGGAACTGACGCACGGTCTCGACCAGCAGCGGGCTGTCGCGAAAACATTCCGCGCCTTTTAAGCCGCCGGGCAGCACGATGATGTCGTAATCTCCGTCTGCCACCTGAACAAGCGGCGCGTCTGCCAGGATTTTCACCCCGCGTGAACAGGTGATTGCAAGATTGCCGTCGCTGGCGACGCTGGCGGTGGTGACCTTAATGCCGCCGCGCACCATCAAATCAATGGTGGTGACCGCTTCCATCTCTTCGCTACCAGGGGCGAGGCAGATCAGTGCTGACGCGCTCATATTCACTCTCCTTACGTTTAACCAGGTCATACAGACGGGCGTTTTCCGGCACGGCGATGCCGTGCGCGCGGGCGCGTTTTAGCAGATATCCCGTGATGTAATCGATCTCCGTGTGGCGTAATGCCCGAACATCCTGCAGCATTGAGGAGATGTTTTCTGCTGTACTCTCAATAACCTGCTCGACATAGCAGCGCAAATCGTCTGCCGAGGTATGCAGCCCTTCCCGCTCAACGACCGCCGCGACTTCCGCACACAAAATGGCAACGTCCTGCGGATGATTTTTCAGCTCCCCGTTCGGGCAGTTCCACAGCGCCGTCAGCGGATTGATCACGCAGTTTACCGCAAGCTTACGCCACAGCTGAGGACGGATGTTGTTGTGCCAAGCGACGTCCGGTAAGACCTTTTGCAGAACATCGGCAAGATAGCTGTAGTCGCCATCCTGTGGTCTGGCAGGACCCATGTGCGTCACGCCGCTGGCGACATGCACAATGATGTTGCCGTCGCGACGGGCAGCGTGCGTGGTCGTCGCCATCAGCAGGGGCTGCGGGACGCTTTTCAGCTCATCGAGGGTACCCATGCCGTTATGCAGCAGCAGTATGGGCGAAGTGGGGGGGAGCTGCGCGGCCAGTGTCTTTACCGTGTCTGAGACCTGCCAGGCCTTGAGCGTCACTAGTAAAAGGTCGCTTTGCGCCAGGAAATCAGGATCGTTGGCGGTGAGAGATTCGTTAAAGATGCTTCCGTCTTCACCAATCAGGTTTACACTGCAGTAGGGTTGGGGCACTCGCAGCCAGCCCTGAACCTCATGTCCGTGCTTGCACAGCGCGGTCAGCCACAGCTGACCAAGCGCTCCGCATCCGAGCACCGTAATTTTCATTGTTCCTCCTCACCTGCAACTGCGTCAGGTGTTACAGCTTAATTATACAGCTAAGCTTCTGTTGAGTTATGCCTCGTAGCGGGTATTATGCAACGCAACAAAAGTGAAGGGAGAAGAAAAGATGCCATCTTTCGATATTGTTTCCGAAGTTGATATCCAGGAAGTTCGCAACGGCGTTGAGAACGCAACCCGCGAAGTTGAGTCACGTTTCGATTTTCGTGGCGTTGAGGCGTCGTTTGAGCTGAACGATGCAAATAAGACCATTAAGGTGCTGAGCGAGTCTGATTTCCAGGTGAATCAGCTGCTCGACATTCTGCGTGCAAAGCTGTTAAAGCGCGGTATCGAAGGGACGTCTCTCGATGTGCCGGAAGAGTTCGTGCACAGCGGTAAGAACTGGTTTGTAGAAGCCAAGCTGAAGCAGGGTATTGAGAGCGCGGTACAGAAGAAAATCGTTAAGCTCATAAAAGACAGCAAGCTGAAGGTGCAGGCGCAGATCCAGGGTGAAGAAATTCGCGTGACCGGTAAGTCCCGCGATGATCTTCAGTCCGTAATGGCGCTGGTGCGCGGCGGCGATTTGGGACAACCGTTCCAGTTTAAAAACTTCCGCGATTAATATAAAAAGCCCGGTTAAACCGGGCTTTTTTTCACGCCTTGAGCGCCTGCTCGACTTCGAAGCGGTTAGTCATTTTACTGTCTATCTTGACGTAAGCGCTGCGCTCTTCCGGGACAATGAGCACGTCCGTCACGCCCTCTTTTTCTTCCAGACGCTGCTTTAGCGCATCGCTGATTTCCACATCATCCGGGATTTCTATCCGCAGGCTGCTCACGTAGCGCGGCTCTTTCATGGTGCTGGCGACCAGCAGCCAGACTGTCGCTAACAGCGCACCGGCGAGAAATACGGTTTGTGAATCAAACAGGCCGTCCACCCAGCCGCCGAGCGAGCCGCCGATCGCCACGCCGAGAAACTGGCTGGTGGAGTAAATACCCATTGCCGTACCTTTGTAACCGGCGGGGGACTCTTTGCTGATAAACGACGGCAACAGGGCTTCCATCAGGTTAAATGCCAGGAAGAACAGCTGCACGCCGGCAATCAGCTCCCAGAAGTGCGGACCGGCACCCCAGAGCACGATTTCGGCAATCAGCAGGACCGCCACGCAGCCCACGAAGACGCGCTTCATTTTGCGCTTCACTTCGGCGTAGATGATGAACGGCACGACGGAGACAAACGAAATCAGCATCGTGACCAGATAAATTTTCCAGTGCTCAGCCGCCGGGAAACCCGCTGCCGCAAGCTGGCCGGGCAGGGCGACAAAGGTCGACATCAGCAGGATGTGCAGACACATAATGCCAAAGTTCAGCTTCAGAAGACGCGGCTCGACAATCACTTTGCTGAAGCAGCCTTTTACCATCCCGGATTCACGGTTGAGGACGTGGTTTTTGCTGTCCGGCACGACCCACAGGGTTAACGCAATACCAATGGTTGCCAGCACGGCAATCATCCAGAACAGGGCGTGCAGACCCAACGTGTGCGTAATGATGGGGCCAAGCACCATCGCAATCGCAAACGTCACGCCAAAGCTCACGCCGATGAACGCCATCGCTTTGGTGCGGTTTTGCTCGCGGGTTAAGTCGGACAGCAGCGCCATCACCGCGGCGGCAATCGCGCCGGAGCCCTGCAGGGCGCGGCCAAGAATAATCCCCCAGATGGAGTGGGAGAGGGCGGCAATCACGCTTCCGAGCACAAAGACCAGCAGCCCGCCGACAATCAGCGGCTTTCTGCCCACCCGGTCAGAGAGCAGGCCAAACGGGATCTGGAAAACCGCCTGCGCCAGGCCGTAGATGCCGATCGCGAGTCCAATCAGCGCCTCGCTGGCCCCCTGCAGCGCCATACCGTACGTGGTCAGAACAGGCAGGACCATAAACATGCCAAGCATCCGTAGCGAGAAGACAGTCCCTAAGCCCCAGGTCGCGCGTAGCTCGCCTGGCGTCATTTTATAATCGTTCATTACCACCTCAGTTCAAAAGCAGGCCATAGTGTAGTGCGGGGAAGGGGCGGGGTAAATAAAGGGTTATTTAACAAATATTACATGCGTTATTAGTAGATTCAGCGAATAAAAAAGGGTGCCGAAGCACCCCCTTTATTGACCTGTTTTGGCTTACCAGACGTAAGTCAGCAGGTTATGTGAATCCGGCACCATGAAGTCTACGGACATCATCACGGACAGCGAGGTGATGGCCACAATCGAGAACACAAACAGTTTGCGCGCCCAGACTTTGTCATCTTCCACTTTGTAACCGCGCAGCGCCATACCGAGCCACCAGACGCTCACCGCAGCCGCTACCGCCAGATATTTATATCCAGCGTAACCACCCAGAGAGAGCATCAGCGTTGCCACGGCAAAGGCGATGATGTACAGCGTGATGTGGTTCTTGGCAACCGAAATGCCCTTCACGACCGGCAGAACCGGGATGTTCGCTGCCTGATAATCCTTAAAGCGGAAAATCGCGATGGCATAGGAGTGCGGCATCTGCCACAGGCTAAAGATAGCCAGCAGGATCAGCGCACCGCTGTCGAACTCGTTCGTGACCGCACAGTAGCCAATCACCGGCGGCGCAGCGCCGGAGAGAGAACCAATCAGCGTGCCGTAGACGGAGTGGCGTTTCATATACAGGCTGTAGACGCCCACATACACCACGAACCCCATCACCCCCAGCCAGCAGGCCAGTGGGTTAGCACCAAACCACAGCAGCATAAAGCCAGCAATACCCAGCAAGGTGGCGTACACCAGCGAGACGGAAGGGGCGATCAGGCCTTTCACCAGCACCCGATTTTTGGTCCTTTCCATCTTCTTGTCGATATCCATGTCGATGTAGTTGTTAAATACACAACCGGACGCAACAACCAGTGACACACCGACCAGCGTGTAGATAAAGAGGGTGTAATCAATGCTGCCCTTAGAGGCCAGCAGGAACCCTCCGATCACGGAGATCAGGTTGCCAAAGATGATGCCTGGTTTCGTTACTTGCAGGTATTGCTTAAACATACTCGCCGCTCTTAGTGAACCATCATGTTGTAGTTGAGGTTCCACATAATCCAGATGGAACCGACTACCAGGATAGCGATGATAATCACGGTAAAGATAAAGGCGGTCATATTCCAGCCTTCATCGGACTTGGTGTTCATGTGCAGGAAGCAAACCAGATGCACCAGAATCTGAATCACAGCGGTTACCAGGATTGCACCCAGGATAACCGGCTTAGACGCAGAACCGCTCATCACCATCCAGAACGGGATCACCGTCAGGATGATCGACAGGATGAAACCTGTCATGTAGGTTTTTACGCTGCCGTGGGAAGCGCCATGATCGTTAGAATGACTCATTACATCGCCCCCATCAGATAGACAACAGAGAACACACAGATCCACACCACGTCCAGGAAGTGCCAGAACAGGCTCAGGCACAGGATACGGGTACGGTTAGTACTGGTCAGGCCGCGACGGGAGATCTGGAACATCAGGACTGCCATCCAGATCAGGCCGGAGGTCACGTGCAGACCGTGAGTGCCGACCAGCGCGAAGAACGCGGACAGGAAGCCACTGCGATCCGGGCCGAAGCCTTCCATGATCAGGTGATGGAATTCATAGATTTCCATCCCGATAAATCCAGCACCAAACAACCAGGTCAACGCCAGCCAGGAAACAACCTGGCTCTTGTTGTTTTTGTACATGGCGATAACCGCCATGCCGTAGGTGATGGAGCTGAATAACAGCAGTGCGGTTTCAACCAGAACGAACGGCAGTTCAAAGATGTCCTTGCCGGTCGGGCCGCCCGCTGTGCCGTTCACCAGAACGGCATAGGTTGCGAACAGACAGCAGAACAGAATGCAGTCGCTCATCAGGTAGATCCAGAAACCGAAGACTTTGGTCGGTCCTGTATCGTGGTGCGCATGCTCATGCGCGTGGGCAGTTGAGTGCGCCAGAGTATCAGTTGCCATTTTTCAGCCCCGCTTTAGAAATCTCGTCGAAATGCTGATTTTCCAGCTTCTCAACTTCACGGACTGGTACGTAGTAGTCCACGTCCTCGTCAAAGCTCTTCACAATCCAGCTGATTACGATGCCGGCGAAGCCAACAATCGCCATCCACCAGATGTGCCAGATCATTGCGAAACCAAATACCGTTGCGAAGGCGGCAATCACGATGCCCGCACCGCTGTTTTTCGGCATGTGGATCTCTTCGTAATGAGCAGGTTGCTTGTACGCTTCACCTTTCTCTTTCATTTCCCAGAATGCGTCACGTTCATGAACCTGCGGCACAATGGCGAAGTTATAGAAAGGAGGTGGAGAAGAGGTCGCCCACTCCAGCGTACGGCCACCCCATGGGTCACCGGTCAGGTCACGGTTCTGATCGCGGTCGCGAATAGACACGTAGAACTGAATCAGCTGAGACGCGATACCACAGGCAATCAGCACGGCACCGCCCGCTGCAACCATCAGCATTGGGTGGAACTGCGGATCGATCTGCTGGCTCAGGCGACGGGTCATACCCATGAAGCCCAGCACGTACAGCGGCATAAATGCTACGAAGAAGCCGATGATCCAGAACCAGAACGCGCGTTTACCCCATTTTTCGTTCAGCGTGAAGCCGAACGCTTTTGGCCACCAGTAGGTTACGCCAGCGAAGCAGCCGAAGACCACGCCACCGATGATAACGTTATGGAAGTGCGCAATCAGGAACAGGCTGTTGTGCAGAACGAAGTCAGCGCCCGGTACCGCCAGCAGTACGCCGGTCATCCCACCTACGGAGAAGGTTACGATGAAGCCGATGGTCCACAGCATCGCTGAGTGGAACACGATACGGCCCTGGTACATGGTGAACAGCCAGTTGAAGATCTTCACCCCGGTAGGGATGGCGATAATCATGGTGGTGATACCGAAGAAGGCGTTTACGTTCGCGCCCGCACCCATGGTGAAGAAGTGGTGCAGCCAAACGATGAACGACAGAACGGTAATACACACGGTTGCCCACACCAGAGAGGTGTAACCAAACAGACGTTTACGCGAGAAGGTTGCCGCGATTTCGGAGAACACACCGAACACAGGCAGAACCAGAATGTACACTTCCGGGTGACCCCAGGCCCAAATCAGGTTGATGTACATCATCATGTTGCCACCCATATCATTCGTGAAGAAATGGGTGCCCAGATAGCGATCCAGGGTCAGCAGCGCGATGGTGACGGTCAGAATTGGGAAGGAGGCAATAATCAGGATGTTGGCGCACAGAGATGCCCAGGTAAATACCGGCATCTTGAACATGGTCATGCCAGGGGCACGCATCTTGATAATGGTCACGAAGAAGTTGATACCGGTCAGGGTTGTACCAACACCGGAGAGCTGAAGCGCCCAAATCCAGTAGTCGACGCCAACGCCAGGACTGTACTCAATTCCTGACAGCGGTGGGTAAGCCAGCCAACCGGTCTGCGCGAATTCGCCCACACCCAGTGACAGGTTAACCAGGATAACGCCGACAACCGTGAACCAGAAGCTCAGGTTGTTCAGGAACGGGAACGCCACGTCGCGCGCGCCGATTTGCAGCGGAACGACAACGTTCATCAGACCGATAACCAGCGGCATCGCCACGAAGAAGATCATGATAACGCCGTGGGCGGTAAAGATCTGATCGTAGTGGTGCGGCGGCAGGAAGCCGGCTTCACCCGCAGAAGCGAGTGCCTGCTGGCTACGCATCATGATCGCATCCGCAAAGCCACGAATTAACATGACGATACCGACGATGCAGTACATGATACCGAGTTTTTTGTGGTCAACCGAAGTCAGCCACTCGTTCCACAGGTAGCTCCACTTACCGAAGTAAGTGATCAGGGCCAGTAAGGCCGCGCCACCAATGATAATTGCAGCCACCGTAACCACGATAATCGGTTCATGGTAGGGCACTGCATCCAGTGTCAATTTTCCGAACATTTTCTTCCTCGGCCCCTTAGTGAGCGGTTTCCGCGTGGCTCATGTCCATGCCTTCCATACCTTCGTGCGCGCTGTGCTCGCCTTCTGGCTGGGTCATGTCCATGCTCTTGCCGTGATCCATAAATTTGCCAATAACATCTTTGAACAAATCAGGTTTCACATTAGAGAAGTACTCCACCTTGTTGTATTCGCTTGGTGCAGCCACTTTTTCGAACGCCGCCATGTCAGACATGGTGTTTGGAGACTGCTTCGCTTTTTCAACCCACTGGTCGAAAGCGGCACGGTCTGGCGTCGCAATAGCTTTGAACTTCATACCTGAGAAGCCCGGGCCGCTATAGCTGGCGGAGATACCATCATAGGTGCCTGCTTCATTCGCGATCAGATGCAGGTTGGTCTGCATACCGGCCATCGCGTAAATCTGGCTACCCAGACGTGGGATGAAGAAGGAGTTCATTACGGAGTTGGAGGTCACTTTGAACTGAACCGGAGTGTTCGCCGGGAAGGCGATTTCATTCACGGTAGCAATACCCTGCTCTGGATAGATGAAGAACCATTTCCAGTCCATGGAGACCACTTCAATGGTAATAGGTTTCTCATCGTGAACCAGCGGTTTGCTTGGCTCAAGTGCGTGAGTGGTTTTCCAGGTCAGCACGGCAAGGAACAGGATGATCAGAATAGGTACCGTCCAGACCACAGCTTCCACTTTATTGGAGTGTGACCAGTTAGGGCTATACTTCGCATCTTTATTGCTCGCACGATACTTCCAGGCGAAACCAACAGCCATCAAAATGGCAGGAATAACCACAATCAACATCAGGCCAAAAGCCGTCAATATCAGTGAACGTTGTTCCAGTCCAATCTGTCCTTTGGGGTCTAGTAGTGCAGAATCACAGCCACTGAGTAATACAGTGCCCGCGAATAATGACAACCATCCCAAACTTTTATTGTATTTCCCGAGTCTCATTTAACGACCTCAATTCCACGGAGTCTGGTGGCGTTTAAAGTGTGCGGGCATTTTACGGGAAGGTTACATTACTGTAAACATCATTAGGCCTGTGTCAGGAAGGTGTTACCGGGTTCTGCCGCACGTGTCACAAGTGTTGCAAATTATGTCGGTTTTTATGACCGAAGCCGCACGGCATGGGCTTTATAACGAAAGGACCCCCAAGCATACCTTAAAAGGGGCAATTGGTATAACCATTGTTGAAAATAAACAAAAAATTAACAATTAATTATCAATAAAAAGACATATAAAAAACGAAAAATCAAACTCTCGTATGCTGAATCGTTTAATGAAAAATAGCGTTTTGGAATAGGAGCCAATAATTTCCAAATCCTATCCCGCACAAAACAACAAATATTTTTTTTGCGCCTGGCGGCTATTTCGTCGTTATAATTTCGGTTAGTGATTACAACGGGAAATAACCTTTCGCATTTTTCTTCAGGTCATCTGCGTTTTACGCAACGCCATGAAATCAAGCAGACCTCCGATCAGGATCCCGGCGATAGCCAGCAGGGCGCCTGCGTCCAGCAGAAGGGCTTCGAAAGGGAGTTCCAGAGAGGTGCTGGCATTGATAATAAGCACCACGAGCCAGAGCGCCAGAGCAATGCAGCCCGCCATTAACAGACGTAACGCAAAACGGTAGGCGCGGTGATATTCGGTGCGCGGCATAAAGTGTTCTGTTCGCTGGGTATATTCCAGCGTCTGACGGCAGACCAGCAGCAATAAAATTCCCGGCACGGCAGCTACGACCGAGAAGAGATAAAATGTTGGCCAGCCATGGGCTTCCACGAACCAGCCGGCAATCGGGCCAACGTACACCCGGCCAACGGCTGAGAGCGCCGAGAGCAGAGCGAACTGGGTGGCTGAAAACGACTTATTGCACAGGGTCATCAGCAGGGCGACAAACGCCGCAGTGCCCATGCCGCCGCAGAGGTTTTCGAAGAATACCGCTGTGGCCATGCTGATCGTATGTTTGTCGGTAATCGACAGCAGCCAGTAGCCTGCGTTAGAGGCACCCTGAAGGATGCCGAAAATTAGCAGCGCGCGAAACAGCGTCAGACGCTGCATCAGAACGCCGCCATAAAGCGCGCCGACGATGGTCGCAAACAGCCCAAGCGTTTTATTCACCACGCCTACTTCACCGGCGTCAAAACCGACGCCGCGGATCAGGAAGGTGGTGGTCAGGCTCATGGCGAAAGCATCACCCAGCTTATAAAGGACGATAAGCAACAGGATCAGCCAGGCGTTGTTGCGGCCAAAAAAGTCACGCAGCGGTTCGGCGACGGCCTGCTCCAGCGAGCGGGGTACCGGAATAACGTCACTCGGTTCGGGCGCGAACAGCGTCGCGATAATGCAGGGGACAAGCAGGGCGGCCATCAGCCAGTACATACCCTGCCAGCCGAGGTACCTGTCGGCGAGCCACAGCGCCAGCCCGCCGGAAACCAGCATCCCGAGGCGATAGCCCAGCACGCTGATTGCTGCACCAGCACCGCGCTCTTCCGCAGGTAACACGTCCGTCTTCCAGGCGTCGAACACGATATCCTGAGAGGCGGAACAGAAAGCAATCACTACCGCAAGTGCGGCCATCCAGCGAAGCTGGGTGGTGGGTTCAAGAAGGCCCATACCCGCAATAGCCAGCAGCAGCAGAATTTGCGTCATCACTAACCAGCCGCGCCGACGCCCGAGGAAAGGCGGCGTGTAGCGATCCATGACCGGAGACCACAGGAACTTAAAGACATAGGCCTGGCCGACAAGCGAGAAGAACCCAATGGTTTTAAGATCGATGTTTTCAACCGTCATCCACGCCTGAAGCGTGCCGGAAGTGAGCGCGAGGGGTAAACCCGAGGCAAAGCCGAGGATCAGCAGAATCGCTGATTTCGGTTGCTGGAAAATGCGTAAGTAATGGCTGGACATGTTCTTATAAAACTGACCCGGTGATACACCGGGTCAGCGAGCGGGATTAACGCGCGTTCTGCTTGATGAAGTCGTGAATGCTGGTGTCCTGCGCCATATCGGCGATGGTATCGGTCAGCACGCTGTTAACGGCGTTAGCAATGTTCTGGTTGGAGGCCTGGAACGCACCTTCAACAGAATAGCTGGCGCGGTAGTTTTTGGTCATCTTGTTGCCATTCTTCGCGGTGGCAATGATGGCGATATCCGCTTTGGTCGCGATGTTGTAGCGCACGTTGCCCTGAGACACGTCAGCGTACAGGTTGTTCACGATGATCTGCAGATCGACCGCGCCGCTTGGGCCAATCATATACCCGCGAGCGGTCATCTGTTTCTCCAGCACTTCCTGCAGCAGGAAGCGCAGGTCACGGGACGCGGTGAGGGTAACCTGCTGGTTATCGCGGGTCACTTTAGCCAGCGCCTGATCCTGACGCTGATCGGCGCCGTTAATGCTCACGGTGACGCCCATCAGGCTTGGGTCCTGCTGAGGCAGGGTGATTTTTGGTGAGACATCAATAGTGGTAGGCGGGGTAGCGCAGCCTGCCAGCATAAAAAGGGCTACCAACGGAAAGAAGAGTTTTTTTAACATTTTCGGGTTCTCAACGAATCGTAAGCATATAAAGAGAAAAATTGTCGTCATCATAACATCGCCAACGGCGAGGGGAAGTGGTCAACGCATGTAAATTCATCGCCTTGTCCGAAAACTGACCAGTTCACCGTTTTTCCCAAACCGTGTATGACAAAACGTATGAGTCTCACAGTGAACTTCATTCGTTTGAATGAGAAAATCAGACGAAAGCTAAATATTTGTTGTCAAGGTGTAATGGAAACGGTAAAAGCGGCTAACATTTAAAGGGATGGGTGACATCCTGGCGTTGTCGGAGGAGTAATTTCATGATGATACGTGAGCATATAGAAGATAAATTAAGGGCAGCGTTCAACCCTGTGTTCCTCGAAGTCGTCGACGAAAGCTATCGTCATAACGTGCCGGCAGGTTCTGAAAGCCACTTTAAAGTGGTTCTGGTTAGCGATCGCTTCACGGGAGAACGTTTCCTGAATCGACACCGCTTGATCTACAGCACCTTGACGGAAGAACTCTCCACGACCGTGCATGCGCTGGCACTGCATACCTACACCATTAAGGAATGGGAAGGTCTGCAGGATACGGTTTTCGCATCGCCACCTTGTCGCGGTGCAGGCACTATCGCCTGATAAATCGGATTTGCAACGGCTGGAGCTTTTCCAGTATGTTGCTTAGAGATTTCCTCAAAACGGCCTCCGGGCCGTTTTGTTTTGTCTGAGTTTTGAGCGGATGGTGCGATTTTAAGGCTAAAAATAGCCTTAAAGTGTGAAAAAAGCCGCAGCAACATGCCCCAACCGTTCTCGACTCACCTAAGTGATGCCGCTATAATGCCGCGTCTTATTGAATGTCTTCGGGATGATTCTGGCGACAGGGAATGTGAATCTGCACTAAGAGAGCATCCCGGTATAACAGACAGATTCAGAGTTGACCGAGCACTGTGATTTTTTTGAGGTAACAAGATGCAAGTTTCAGTTGAAACCACTCAAGGCCTTGGCCGCCGTGTAACGATTACTATCGCTGCTGACAGCATCGAAACTGCTGTGAAAAGCGAGCTGGTCAACGTAGCAAAAAAAGTACGTATTGACGGCTTCCGCAAGGGCAAAGTACCAATGAATGTTGTTGCTCAGCGTTATGGCGCTTCCGTGCGTCAGGATGTGCTGGGTGAACTGATGAGCCGCAACTTTATCGATGCGATCATCAAAGAAAAAATCAATCCGGCCGGTGCGCCGAACTACGTTCCAGGCGAATACAAACTGGGCGAAGACTTCACCTACTCTGTAGAGTTCGAAGTGTACCCGGAAGTTGAGCTGAAAGGTCTGGAATCTATCGAAGTTGAAAAACCAGTTGTTTCCGTGACTGACGAAGACGTTGACGGCATGCTGGATACCCTGCGCAAGCAGCAGGCGAACTGGAAAGAGAAAGAAGGCGCTGTTGACGCTGAAGACCGTGTCACCATCGACTTCACCGGTTCTGTAGACGGCGAAGAGTTCGAAGGCGGTAAAGCGTCTGACTTCGTACTGGCAATGGGCCAGGGTCGTATGATCCCAGGCTTCGAAGACGGTATCAAAGGCCACAAAGCTGGCGAAGAGTTCACCATCGACGTGACCTTCCCGGAAGAATACCACGCTGAAAACCTGAAAGGGAAAGCAGCGAAGTTCGCTATCAACCTGAAGAAAGTTGAAGAGCGCGAACTGCCAGAACTGACTGAAGAATTCATCAAGCGTTTCGGCGTGGAAGATGGTTCTGTAGCGGGTCTGCGTACCGAAGTGCGTAAGAACATGGAACGCGAACTGAACGGCGCGGTGCGTAACCGTGTGAAATCTCAGGCGATCGAAGGTCTGGTTAAAGCCAACGAAATCGACGTTCCAGCTGCCCTGATCGACAGCGAAATCGACGTTCTGCGCCGTCAGGCTGCACAGCGTTTCGGTGGCAACCAGCAGCAAGCGATGGAACTGCCACGCGAGCTGTTCGAAGAGCAAGCGAAACGCCGCGTTGTTGTTGGCCTGCTGCTGGGCGAAGTGATTCGTACCCACGAGCTGAAAGCTGACGAAGAACGTGTGAAAGGCCTGATCGAAGAGATGGCTTCTGCATACGAAGATCCATCAGAAGTGATCGAGTTCTACGGTAAGAACAAAGAACTGATGGACAACATGCGCAACGTTGCCCTGGAAGAGCAGGCTGTTGAAGCGGTACTGGCGAAAGCGAAAGTGACCGAAAAAGCGACCTCTTTCAACGAACTGATGAACCAGCAGGCGTAATTTCGCCCCAACGGTTTAAAGTTTGAACAGAAAACCCGTTGCCTTGCGGCAACGGGTTTTTTTTATCGCAGCTATAGCCCAGGAAGAGTGCTAAAACGCCCTTTCGGTGTTAGCGTAACAACAAAAGGTTGTTATGCTTGAAATAGGGCACTGTAAACCCCATAAGTACGTAATCACGATGAATGAGACTGGCTGATAATCCGTCCGTAAGGTTACAATCAGTACAGCAGGTGTTTTCAATTTTGATCCAGGAGACGGAAATGTCATACAGTGGCGAACGAGATAACTTTGCACCCCATATGGCTCTGGTGCCAATGGTTATTGAACAGACCTCACGTGGTGAGCGTTCTTTTGATATCTATTCCCGTCTGCTCAAGGAACGCGTTATCTTTCTGACTGGCCAGGTGGAAGACCATATGGCTAACCTGATCGTGGCGCAGATGCTGTTTCTGGAAGCGGAAAACCCGGAAAAAGACATTTACCTGTACATTAACTCCCCGGGTGGCGTGATTACAGCAGGGATGTCCATTTATGACACCATGCAATTCATCAAACCTGATGTAAGCACTATCTGTATGGGTCAGGCTGCATCTATGGGCGCGTTCCTGTTAACAGCAGGAGCGAAGGGTAAGCGTTTCTGCTTGCCAAATTCCCGCGTGATGATTCACCAGCCGCTGGGCGGTTATCAGGGGCAGGCGACGGATATCGAAATCCACGCCCGCGAAATTCTGAAAGTAAAAGCGCGCATGAATGAACTTATGGCGCAGCATACGGGTCAACCACTCGAGCAGATCGAGCGCGATACCGAGCGCGATCGCTTCCTCTCTGCTCCAGAGGCAGTTGAGTACGGCTTAGTCGACTCCGTGTTGACCCATCGTAATTGATGCCCGCGACGCGAGTGTGCCGCTATACTAAGGTAGGGCGGCACGCTGCTCATTGCAGCTTGCGTCTTAGAATGGCATTTGCGTCGTCATGTGCGGCACAAAGAACTTAAAAAGAGGTTTGGACTCATGACAGATAAACGCAAAGATGGTTCGGGCAAACTGCTGTACTGCTCTTTTTGCGGCAAAAGCCAGCATGAAGTGCGTAAACTGATTGCCGGGCCGTCCGTGTATATCTGCGACGAATGTGTCGATTTATGTAACGACATTATTCGCGAAGAGATTAAAGAAGTCGCACCGCACCGTGAGCGCAGCGCGCTGCCAACGCCGCATGAAATTCGTCATCACCTTGACGACTACGTCATCGGACAGGAGCAGGCCAAGAAAGTGCTGGCGGTAGCGGTCTATAACCACTACAAACGTCTGCGTAACGGCGACACCAGCAATGGCGTAGAACTGGGTAAAAGTAACATTCTGCTGATCGGCCCAACCGGTTCCGGTAAAACGCTGCTGGCTGAAACCCTGGCGCGTCTGCTCGATGTTCCGTTCACGATGGCGGATGCCACCACCCTGACCGAGGCCGGTTACGTGGGTGAGGACGTTGAAAACATCATTCAGAAACTGCTGCAGAAGTGCGATTACGACGTACAGAAAGCCCAGCGCGGGATTGTTTACATCGATGAGATCGACAAGATCTCCCGTAAATCAGACAACCCGTCCATCACCCGTGACGTATCGGGTGAAGGCGTACAGCAGGCACTGCTGAAACTGATTGAAGGTACGGTTGCCGCCGTTCCGCCACAGGGTGGTCGTAAACATCCGCAGCAGGAGTTCCTGCAGGTTGATACCTCCAAGATCCTGTTCATCTGTGGTGGTGCGTTTGCTGGTCTGGATAAAGTCATCTCCCACCGTGTTGAAACCGGCTCCGGCATTGGTTTTGGCGCAACGGTGAAATCGACGTCCGAAAAACCAAACGAAGGCGAGCTGCTGTCTCAGGTTGAACCGGAAGATCTGATCAAATTCGGTCTGATCCCTGAGTTCATCGGCCGTCTGCCGGTTGTGGCAACGCTGAATGAGCTGAGTGAAGACGCGCTGATCCAGATCCTGAAAGAACCGAAAAATGCGCTGACCAAGCAGTATCAGGCGCTGTTCAATCTGGAAGGCGTTGACCTGGAATTCCGCGACGAAGCGCTGGATGCTATTGCCAAGAAAGCGATGGTCCGTAAAACCGGTGCTCGTGGTCTGCGTTCAATTGTTGAAGCAGCACTGCTCGACACCATGTACGATCTGCCGTCGATGGAAGATGTTGAGAAAGTGGTGATTGACGAGTCCGTTATTAGCGGTCAAACCAAGCCGCTGCTGATTTACGGCAAACCGGAAGCGCAGCAGGCATCTGGCGAATAATTCACCAAACCATACAAGCAGTTAATCAAAAAGGGGGGATTTTATCTCCCCTTTACTTTTTCCGTATTCATAGCGTTGAATGTGTGGGAAACATCCCCATATACTGGATACATGTTAATGGTTATGTGAAGCACAGTGACATGACCAGCTTACCTGGCGGACACTAACTAAGAGAGAGCTCTATGAATCCTGAGCGTTCTGAACGCATTGAAATCCCCGTATTGCCGTTGCGCGATGTGGTGGTTTATCCGCACATGGTCATACCCTTATTTGTAGGGCGGGAAAAATCTATCCGTTGCCTTGAAGCCGCCATGGATCATGATAAAAAAATCATGCTGGTGGCGCAGAAAGAAGCATCAACGGATGAGCCGGGTGTAAACGATCTTTTCACCGTCGGGACCGTGGCCTCTATTTTGCAGATGCTGAAGCTGCCTGATGGCACCGTGAAGGTGCTGGTAGAAGGCCTGCAGCGTGCGCGTATTACCACTCTGTCAGACGACGGCGAACACTTCTCTGCCAAGGCAGAGTACCTTGATTCGCCTGAGCTTGATGAGCGCGAGCAGGAAGTACTGGTTCGCACCGCGATTAGCCAGTTTGAAGGCTACATCAAGCTGAACAAGAAAATCCCACCAGAAGTGCTGACGTCGCTGAACAGCATCGACGATCCTGCGCGCCTGGCGGACACCATCGCTGCACATATGCCGCTGAAGCTGGCTGACAAGCAGTCCGTGCTGGAAATGTCCGACGTTAACGAGCGTCTGGAATACCTGATGGCGATGATGGAGTCTGAAATCGATCTGCTGCAGGTTGAGAAGCGCATTCGCAACCGCGTGAAAAAGCAGATGGAGAAATCTCAGCGTGAGTACTATCTGAATGAGCAAATGAAGGCCATTCAGAAAGAACTGGGCGAGATGGACGACGCGCCGGACGAAAACGAAGCGCTGAAGCGTAAGATCGACGCGGCGAAGATGCCGAAAGAGGCGAAAGAGAAGGCCGAAGCAGAACTGCAGAAGCTGAAAATGATGTCTCCAATGTCGGCTGAAGCGACCGTTGTACGCGGCTACATTGAGTGGATGGTGCAGGTTCCGTGGAACGCCCGCAGCAAGGTCAAAAAAGACTTGCGTCAGGCACAGGAAATCCTGGATACCGACCACTACGGCCTGGAACGCGTGAAAGACCGCATTCTTGAGTACCTCGCGGTACAAAGCCGTGTAAACAAAATTAAAGGGCCAATTCTGTGCCTGGTAGGACCGCCGGGGGTGGGTAAAACCTCTCTGGGTCAGTCCATCGCCAAAGCGACCGGACGTAAATATATCCGTATGGCGCTGGGTGGCGTGCGCGATGAAGCGGAAATCCGCGGTCACCGCCGTACCTACATCGGTTCTATGCCGGGTAAACTGATCCAGAAGATGGCGAAAGTGGGGGTTAAAAACCCGCTGTTCCTGCTCGATGAGATCGACAAAATGTCGTCGGACATGCGTGGCGACCCTGCATCTGCACTGTTGGAAGTGCTTGATCCAGAACAGAACGTGGCGTTCAGCGATCACTACCTGGAAGTGGACTACGACCTGAGCGATGTGATGTTCGTAGCGACCTCCAACTCCATGAACATTCCGGCCCCGCTGCTGGATCGTATGGAAGTGATCCGTCTCTCGGGCTATACCGAAGACGAGAAGCTGAATATTGCTAAGCAGCACCTGCTGCCGAAACAGATTGAGCGTAACGCGCTGAAAGCCAACGAGCTGACCGTTGAGGACAGCGCGATTATCGGCATCATTCGTTACTACACCCGTGAAGCGGGCGTGCGTAGCCTTGAGCGTGAAATCTCAAAGCTGTGTCGTAAAGCGGTGAAACAGCTGCTGCTGGATAAGAGCCTGAAACACATTGTGATTAACGGCGACAATCTGCATGCCTATCTCGGCGTTCAGCGCTTCGACTACGGCCGCGCGGACAACGAAAACCGCGTTGGTCAGGTGACCGGGCTCGCATGGACGGAAGTGGGCGGCGATCTGCTGACCATCGAAACCGCCTGTGTACCGGGTAAAGGCAAACTGACCTACACCGGCTCGCTGGGTGAAGTGATGCAGGAATCCATCCAGGCTGCGCTGACCGTGGTACGCGCGCGTGCGGAGAAACTGGGAATTAACCCTGATTTCTACGAAAAACGCGACATCCACGTGCACGTACCTGAAGGGGCGACGCCAAAAGATGGTCCAAGCGCGGGTATTGCCATGTGTACCGCTCTGGTTTCCTGCCTGACCGGGAACCCGGTGCGTGCCGATGTGGCAATGACCGGTGAAATTACGCTGCGTGGCCAGGTTCTGCCGATTGGTGGTTTAAAAGAAAAACTGCTGGCGGCACACCGCGGTGGGATCAAAACCGTATTGATCCCTTACGAAAACAAACGCGATCTGGAAGAGATTCCGGACAACGTGATTGCCGATCTGCAGATCCATCCTGTTAAGCGAATTGAGGAAGTTCTCAGTCTCGCTTTGCAGAATGAACCCTCCGGAATGCAGGTTGTAACCGCAAAATAGTGACCTCGCGCAAAGAGCGTCAATAAAAACAAGGCTGGTAAGTGATTTCGCACTTGCCAGCCTTTTTTTGTATAGCTAATTTAGATTGCTGATTAGGTCAGCCATCAACAACGGGTGTTGTAAGGTCATGGCAGGCCTGATATAACTGCTGCGCGGTCGCGTTGTGAAGGATTCAGGCGCGATATAAATTATAAAGAGAGGAAGAGAACAGTGAATAAATCTCAACTGATTGACAAAATTGCTGCTGGTGCTGATATTTCTAAAGCTGCAGCTGGACGTGCGTTAGATGCATTAATTGCTTCTGTTACTGAATCTCTGCAGGCTGGGGACGACGTTGCACTGGTAGGCTTCGGTACTTTTGCTGTTAAAGAGCGTGCTGCCCGTACTGGCCGCAACCCTCAGACCGGTAAAGAGATCACCATTGCTGCTGCTAAAGTGCCGGGTTTCCGTGCAGGTAAAGCGCTGAAAGACGCAGTAAACTGATTGCTCTCCCGTTTCAGGGAAGCCGGAAAGTACAAGGGCGCATCATTTGATGTGCCTTTTTTGTTTGTCCAGACCTGATTTGTGCGAGTTTATGCGAGTTGTGGGCTGACAATCGCCCCGTTTTCTTGTCACAATACGCCTTCACGCGCGACGGTCAGGATTTTCCGTCAGCGTCAGGTAACCAGTCACCTACAGCGGAGTGTTGTTACACCATGATGGACAGCTTACGCACGGCTGCTAACAGTCTCGTGCTCAAGATTATTTTCGGTATCATTATCGTGTCGTTCATATTGACCGGCGTGAGCAGTTACCTTATTGGCGGTGGCGCAAACTACGCCGCAAAAGTGAATGGCCAGGAGATCAGCCGCGGTCAGTTCGAGAATGCTTTTGCCGGTGAACGTAACCGTATGCAGCAACAGCTGGGCGACCAATTCTCTGAACTGGCGGCGAACGAAGGGTACATGAAGACTCTGCGCCAACAGACGTTGAACCGTCTTATCGACGAAGCGCTGCTCGATCAGTATGCCAAAAAACTCGGCCTTGGCATTAGTGATGAGCAGGTGAAAAAAGCCATCTTCTCCACCCAGGCCTTCCAGTCTAACGGTAAATTCGACAACGCGCGTTACAACAGTATCGTCAACCAGATTGGGATGACGGCCGATCAGTACGCTCAGGCGCTGCGTAACCAGCTGACCACCCAGCAGCTCATCAATGCTGTCGTGGGCACCGATTTCATGCTCAAAGGTGAAACGGACGAACTGGCCGCGCTGGTGGCACAGCAGCGTGTTGTACGCGAAGCGACCATTGATGTTAACGCCCTGGCGGCGAAACAGCAGGTGAGCGACGCTGACGTTAACGCCTGGTACGAACAGAACAAGAATTCTTTTGTTTCTCCAGAGCAGTTCCGCGTGAGCTACATCAAGCTGGATGCGGCCGCGCTGCAGGAAACCGCGTCTGATGCAGAGATCCAGTCTTACTACGATCAGCATCAGGATCTGTTCACTCAGCCCCAGCGTAACCGCTACAGCGTGATTCAGACGAAAACCGAGGCTGATGCTAAAGCGGCGCTCGATGAGCTGAACAAAGGCGCTGATTTCGCGACCGTTGCGAAAGCGAAATCCACCGACATTATCTCGGCGAAAAACGGCGGTGATATGGGCTGGCTGGAAGACGCGACCACGCCTGACGAGCTGAAAAATGCCGGTCTGAAAGAGAAAGGCCAGCTTTCTGGCGTCATTAAGTCTTCCGTAGGTTTCCTGGTCGTGCGTCTGGACGACATCACCGCGGCGAAAACCAAGCCGCTGGCTGACGTCCGCGATGATATCGCAGCGAAAGTGAAACAGGAAAAAGCGCTGGATGCCTACTACGCGCTGCAGCAGAAGGTTAGCGATGCTGCCAGCAACGACAACGAATCTCTGGCAGGTGCAGAGCAGGCGGCGGGCGTGAAGGCGGTTGAAACTGGCTGGTTTGGTCGTGACAACCTGCCGGAAGAGCTGAACTTCAAACCGGTTTCTGATGCAATCTTCAACGGTGGTCTGGTGGGCGAGAACGGCACGCCGGGCAGTAACTCTGACATCATTACCGTCGACGGCGATCGTGCATTTGTGTTGCGCGTCAGCGAGCATAAGCCAGAAGCGGTCAAACCGCTGGCGGAAGTGAAGGATCAGGTCATCGCTCAGGTTAAGCACAACAAAGCGGAACAGCAGGCGAAACTGGATGCTGAGAAGATTCTGTCCGATCTGAAAGCGGGTAAAGAAGACTCGCTGAAAGCGGCTGGCCTGAGCTTCGGTGAAGCGAAAACGCTGAGCCGTACCGGTCAGGACCCTATCAGCCAGGCCGCGTTTGGTCTGACCCTGCCTGCAAAGGACAAGCCAAGCTTCGGTACCACCACCGATGCGCAGGGTAATGTCGTTCTGCTGGCGCTGGATGAAGTGAAAGCCGGCACCTTGCCAGAAGCGCAGAAGAAAGCGATGGTTCAGGGAATTACCCAGAACAATGCCCAGATTGCCTTCGAAGCCATGATGAGCAACCTGCGTAAAGAAGCCAAAATCAAGCTGGGTGATGTAATGACTCAGCAGCAGTAATTACGTGTCTGCTCGCAGATTTTCGTAACGCTCTGCAAAAACTAAAGGCCGCTTTCGCGGCCTTTTCCATTTCTGCAATCTGCTGTTTGTGCCGGTTTGAACTGGCGGCTATCGTGACGTGGCTGTCAACAAACAAGGAGATAACAGCATGAAATGTGGAATCAAAGCACTGTTAATTACGCTGGCTATTGCCACCACCGGGATGAGCGTGGGTGCGATGGCGTCGGCTCCCGCCGCCAAATCACAAACTACCCAGAGCAAGTCCGACGCGGCTGCGCCGGTGCAAGGGCAAACCAAAGCGATTGACGCCGGTAAAAACGCGGATGATGACGGTACGCGGGTCAGTATCAATTCTGCCTCTGCGGAAGATCTGGCCCGCGCGATGAATGGTGTCGGCCTGAAAAAAGCGCAGGCCATCGTCAGCTACCGCGAAGAGTATGGTCCTTTCAAAACGGTAGACGATCTCAAACAGGTGCCGGGCATGGGCAGCGCACTGGTTGAACGCAACCTCTCACACCTGACATTGTAATTACGCAATTTCTTGCACTGCGGCAAAATTTTGCCAGGATAATGAGGTCATACCAGTTATGACCTCTCATCCTACAATAACAGTAAAGGCTATTGCGCTATGCAGACAAAAATCAAAGTACGCGGTTTTCATCTCGACGTTTATCAGCATGTGAACAATGCCCGCTATCTTGAGTTTCTTGAAGAAGCGCGGTGGGACGGGCTAGAAAACAGCGAAAGCTTTCAGTGGCTGACCGCGCACAACATCGCGTTCGTGGTCGTCAATATCAACATCAACTACCGCCGTCCGGCCGTGCTGGGCGATGTGCTCACGGTGACAAGCCAGGTGCAGCAAATCAATGGCAAAAGCGGGGTGTTAAGCCAGGTGGTGACGCTCGATCCAGAAGGGCAGGTGGTGGCTGATGCGCTGATCACCTTTGTCTGTATCGATCTGAAAACGCAGAAAGCGCTGCCGCTGGAAGGGGAGTTGCGTGAAAAGCTGGAGTTGATGATCGCGTAAGACTTGTTAAGGCGTACTCGTGCTGTCGACACCCGTTTTGCGACAGCACGGTCAAGTAGCCCTATTTTAGGCCGGTCTTTTTCTGCATCGCGGCCATCACGCCGGCTTTATCGGCAAGATAGTGGTTCAGTCCGTTAGCGCGAAGATTACAGGCCGCGCACTGGCCGCAACCGTCGCCTTTGATACCGTTATAGCAGGTGAGCGTTTCACTGCGAACCAGGTCCAGCTTGCCCCAGTAATCCGCCAGCGCCCAGGTTTCGGCTTTATCCAGCCACATGAGCGGAGTTTCAAAGCGCGTCTCTTTCGCCATCCCCAGATTGACGGCGTGGTTTAGCGCTTTCACGAACTCATCACGACAGTCCGGGTAGCCGGAGAAGTCGGTCTCGCAAACGCCCGTAATCACCGCTTCGGCTTTTACCTGGTAGGCGTAGATCGCCGTCAGGGTCAGGAAGAGGATATTACGGCCCGGCACGAAGGTATTCGGAATGCCGCTGGCATCAGGTTCGTAGTCCGGGACGGGAATACTGTCGCGGGTGAGGCTGCTCACGGCCAGTTCATTTAACAGCGTAACGTCCAGCACCTTGTGCGCGCGTGCGCCCAGTTTCAGGGCAAGTTCACGGGCAACGTCGATTTCAGCGCGGTGGCGCTGACCATAATCGAAAGTGACACAGTGAACTTCATCGTACTGATGAAGGGCCTGAACCAGGCAGGTAGTAGAGTCTTGTCCTCCGCTGAACACGACGACGGCACGTTTCATAAATCATCTCGACTGTTACGGTAAAAACGTTATGTTACCGTCTGCCTGTGGCGCCGACCAGCTTCTTCACGATTTAGGGGCGGGAAGCCAGGCTTCGGTAAAGTCAAACCAGCCGCGGGTATTGAGACGTATACCATTCACGCCTGGTGGAGCACTGATTTGGTATTGATAATTAAAGAGTGGTGTCAGCACTGCACTTTCCATTAACCGGTTGAAGATGGCTTGCAGCCCCGCGTGCCTATCCCGCGCCTCTGCCTGCGTCTGTACCGCATCCAGCGTCGCTTGCAAATGGGCGTAAGCCGGTGCGCTAAGAACGTGCTGCCAGAGGGCATCGCAGCGCAGCCACTGTTCCAGCGTATATTCCGGCGCTTCGCCAATAAGCCTGTCGCCCATCATGATGTCTGCATCTGCAAGCGCCAGGCATCCGTCCCACGTCTTGGCGTCGTGAAAGATGACGGTCAGTTCACAACCCTGTAGCGCCAGGTATGCCTTCAACTGGCTGGCCATGGTGTGAAGCTCAACAGGGAGATGATAAACCAGCGTCAATGCTTCAGGGAGGGTTACGCCCGATAAATCAGGCCATTCGGGGATGGTCCAGCCGGGAAGCAGTTCCTGAGTTGGCGTGATGAGCCCTTCGTTTAGTGGAAGGGTGTGGAGAAGCCGGGAGAGATGAATGATATTGATAAGCCGCTTTGCCTGGAGCTCACTCAGGCGTGCGCTCTGTTTTAGCGTAAGGTAACAGAACCCCAGGCTGGTGCTGCTGCTTACCAGCCGCAGACTTTCCAGCTCGTCGGCCTCGCCGATCGCGATTTGCACCGGGTGACGACAGCTGGTACCCAACCTGTAATCAAAAAGCTGGGGTGTGATCCAATATTCGATGGCTTTGAGCAGCGGATGACTCAGGTGATACTGCTCATGGCTTTCCAGACGAACCAGGTCGGGCTCAAAGGCAGCCAGCCGAAAGGGGCCAGAGCCAACCGAAGGATGGTCGGGATGCGCCAGACGGCTACAGTAGGTTGCCAGCCTGTGCGGTAGCCAGTAGTCAGGTTGATGCAGCGTAAACGTCAGACACTGTGGATGCGTTGTCTCAATATTTAAGACGCTCTGTAACAGGGTGCGCAGGGCGGGGAGCGTCAACATCGCTGTCAGACTTCGCTGGAGTTGCGCCGTTTCTATTTTATCGCCGTTATGCCAGTGCAGGGTGGAGCGAATGTAGAAATGCCAGCGCATACCGTCAGCAGAGACATCCCAGTGATGCGCCAGATCGCCCGTGGGTTCACTGCTGTTACCGTTAAAACGCGTCAAGCCTGAGAACACCTGTCCTGCCAGATGCTGCTCCGCCCGACCAGGTAAGAACCCCGGCTGCAGCGGCTCCAGGGAGCGATAGTAGGGAATGCGCAGCGTCGGCGTATCGTTTTGCCACTGCCCGCCCAAAAAAGGATGCAGTAATGATCGCAGCGCTTCAGGGGCAAGCTGGGCCAGTTCCAGCGCGTTATGCTGCTGCCCGCTCTTCAGCGCCTCCTCCATCATCGCATTGCGCAGTGACTCCGGCGCGACATGAAACGTCAGCTCACCGCGCTTACCGCGGCCAGACTGCGCTCGCCAGCTCAGCCAGCCCGCCTCTTGGGCCTGACGCAGCAACGTTCGGACATGCCGCTCGCTGCAAAAACAGCGGGCAGCCAGCTCGCTGATAGTGACCTGTTGCGTTGCACCCAGGGAAGGCTGCCAGAGGCGGTGATACTGATTGAGTCGATTGAGCTGGCGCATAAGAAACCCGGAACAATAATTTTCATCTATTCACTATTACTTCCGTATATCTCACACGATACTGATGCACAAGTTAACCGCATCACATTTCGGGAGTAATCATGGCTCGGCTCGCTGCATTTGATATGGACGGTACGCTGTTAATGCCGGATCACCGTTTAGGGGAAAAAACCCTGAACACGCTGAAACGCCTGCACGAACGTGATGTTACCCTGACGTTTGCCACTGGCCGCCATGTGCTGGAGATGCGCCATCTGCTTGGTGCGTTTTCCCTCGACGCTTTTCTGATTACCGGCAACGGGACGCGAATACATTCTATAGAAGGCGATGTACTGCACCGTCAGGATCTCAATCCGGAAGTGGCGGATATCGTGCTGCACAGCACCTGGGACACGCAGGCCAGTATCCACGTCTTTAACGATCGGGGCTGGTTTACCGGAAGCGAAATCCCTGAACTGCTGCACGCGCATGTATACAGCGGTTTCAAATATCAGCTTATCGATCTGCGTCGGATCCCCGCCCATGCGGTCACTAAGATCTGCTTCTGCGGCGATCATGAAGATCTGTGTCGCTTACGGATTCAGCTGAATGAGGCGCTGGGCGACCTGGCGCACCTGACCTTCTCGGCGGTGGATTGTCTGGAAGTGCTGCCGGTGGGCTGTAACAAAGGTTCCGCTCTGGCGGTTCTGAGCGACCACCTGGGCTTAACGCTGCAGGAGTGTATGGCGTTTGGTGATGCCATGAACGACCGCGAAATGCTGGGTAGCGTAGGTCGCGGTCTGATCATGGGAAATGCGATGGCGCAGCTGAAAGCAGAACTTCCCCATCTGCCGGTTATTGGCCACTGCCGCAATGAAGCAGTGTCTCATTTTTTGACTCATTGGCTGGACAACAACAATCTCCCGTATTCCCCCGAATAGTGAGACCCTTCCAGCAAGCCAGACTTCGGTCTGGCTTTTTTTATTTCACCAGTTCTGCAATCTGCGCTTTCCACGGGGCGATATTGCCGATGTTGGCCTGCACCCACTCCGCATTGTAGTAAGTTTCAAGGTAGCGCTCTCCACTGTCGCACAGCAGCGTGACGATGGAACCGGTGCGGCCCTCTTCGCGCATGCGTGCGGCAAGCTGCAGTGCTCCCCACATATTGGTGCCCGTCGATGCACCCACTTTGCGGCCCAGCTGCGTTTCCAGCCAGTGTGCCGTTGCCACGCTTGCGGCATCTGCCACGCGCATCATCTCGTCCACCACGTCGGGGATGAAAGAGGGCTCCACGCGCGGGCGGCCAATCCCTTCAATTTTACTGCCCACCGGGCTGCGCAGGCCAGCATCGCGGTTTTGCCAGTAGTCGAGGAACACGGAGTTTTGCGGGTCAACCACCATCAACTGGGTATCGTAACCCTGACAGCGGATGTAGCGTCCGATCGTGGCTGACGTGCCGCCGGTACCGGCGCTCATGACGATATAGGACGGAACCGGATGTGGTTCGTGGGTCATCTGGCGGAAAATACTGTCGGCAATGTTGTTATTCCCGCGCCAGTCCGTCGCGCGCTCGGCGAAGGTGAACTGGTCCATATAGTGGCCGTTCAGCTCGCGGGCCAGCATTTCAGAAGCGGCGTAGATTTCGCAGGCGCTTTCCACAAAGTGGCAGCGTCCGCCGTAAAACTCGATCTGTTCAATTTTGCGTTTCGCGGTGCAGGACGGCATCACCGCGATAAACGGCAGGCCCAGCAGGCGGGCAAAATAGGCTTCGGACACCGCCGTTGAACCGGACGAAGATTCAATGATAGTCGTGCCTTCTTTAATCCAGCCGTTACATAAACCGTATAAAAACAGCGAGCGCGCCAGGCGATGCTTCAGGCTGCCGGTAGGATGGGTGCTTTCATCTTTCAGATAGAGCTGAATGCCGTCAAATCCCGGCAGGGAAAGGCGAATCAGGTGCGTATCCGCAGAGCGCTGATAGTCGGCATTAATTTCGCTGATCGCATGTTTAACCCAGGTGCTATTCATCGTCGTTATCCGTTTGTCATTTTGTGCCTAGCATAGCGAAAAGCACAGAAAAAATTGTTGCTATCTGGCCTTTAAAATAGAATGAAGGGAGAAAAATTTTCTCTGAGAGGTGGGTATGCTAGATAAAATTGACCGCAAGCTCCTTTCATTGCTGCAAAATGACTGTACCCTCTCTTTGCAGGCGCTGGCAGATGCCGTTAATCTGACCACCACCCCGTGCTGGAAGCGTCTTAAGAAGCTGGAAGATGACGGCATTCTTCTGGGGCGCGTCGCGTTGTTAGATCCCGAAAAGCTGGGGCTTGGGTTGACGGCATTTGTGCTGATAAAAACCCAGCATCACAGCAGCGAGTGGTATTGCCGCTTCGTCACTCAGGTGTCTGAGATGCCCGAGGTGCTTGGTTTCTGGCGCATGGCCGGAGAGTATGATTACCTGATGCGCGTCCAGGTGGCCGACATGAAGCGCTATGATGATTTCTACAAGCGGCTGGTGAACAGCGTGCCGGGTTTGTCGGACGTCACCTCAAGCTTCGCCATGGAACAGATTAAATACACCACAGCATTACCTATTGAATAACTTCGTAAAATACCTTCAGGAACAAACCGCGTGCGATTATTTGCCCAATTAAGCTGGTACTTTCGTCGGGAGTGGCAACGCTACCTCGGTGCAGTCGCCCTGCTTATTATCATTGCCATCCTGCAGCTGATCCCGCCGAAAGTGGTGGGCTACGTCGTGGATGGCGTCACCGAACAGCATTACACCACCGCACGGGTGTTGATGTGGGTTGGCACGCTGGTGCTGACGGCGGTCATTGTTTATCTGCTGCGCTACGTCTGGCGCGTGCTGCTGTTTGGTGCGTCCTATCAGCTGGCCGTTGAGCTACGTGAAGATTTTTACTGCCAGCTGAGCCGACAGCATCCCGAATTTTATCTGCGCCATCGCACCGGGGATCTCATCGCCCGCGCGACGAACGACGTCGATCGCGTGGTCTTTGCTGCCGGGGAAGGGGTGCTGACGCTGGTGGACTCGCTGGTGATGGGCTGTGCGGTGCTGATCGTGATGTCTACGCAGATCAGCTGGCAGTTGACCCTGCTGGCCCTGCTGCCGATGCCGCTCATGGCGCTGGCGATTAATCGCTATGGTGAACAGCTACACGAGCGTTTTAAGCTGGCGCAGGCGGCGTTTTCGTCGCTGAACGATCGCACCCAGGAGAGCATGACCAGCATCCGCATGATCAAAGCGTTTGGTCTGGAAGACCGGCAGTCTGCGCTGTTTGCCGCCGATGCCGCGGACACGGGGGCGAAAAACATGCGCGTCGCGCGTATCGACGCCCGTTTCGATCCGACGATTTACATCGCAATCGGCATGGCAAATATGTTGGCCATTGGCGGCGGAAGCTGGATGGTAGTGCAGGGCACGCTTACCCTGGGGCAATTGACCAGCTTTGCGATGTATCTGGGTCTCATGATCTGGCCGATGCTGGCGCTGGCCTGGATGTTTAACATCGTGGAGCGCGGCAGCGCCGCCTACAGCCGTATTCGCGCCATGCTGGCCGAAGCGCCGGTGGTCAATGACGGCAGCGAAGTCGTACCGGAAGGACGCGGCGTCATGCATGTCGACGTCCGCAAGTTTGCCTATCCACAAACGGAGCATCCGGTGCTGGAGAACGTCAGCTTTACGCTTCAGCCGGGCCAGATGCTGGGCATCTGCGGCCCGACGGGATCCGGTAAAAGTACCGTGCTCTCTCTGCTCCAGCGCCACTTTGACGTCACCGAGGGCGATATTTGTTTCCATGATATCCCCCTGACGAATCTGCTGCTGGACGAGTGGCGTGGTCGCCTGGCGGTTGTCAGCCAGACGCCGTTTTTATTTTCGGACACCGTGGCGAACAACATCGCCCTTGGCCGCCCTGGGGCGACGCAGGAAGAGATTGAACACGTGGCGCGTCTGGCCAGCGTTCATGATGATATTTTGCGTCTGCCGCAGGGGTACGAGACGGAAGTCGGGGAACGCGGCGTCATGCTGTCCGGCGGGCAAAAACAGCGTATCTCCATTGCCCGCGCGCTGCTGCTGAATGCTGAAATCCTGATTCTGGATGATGCACTTTCCGCCGTGGACGGCCGTACCGAGCATCAAATTCTGCATAACCTGCGCCAGTGGGGCGACGGACGCACGGTCATTATCAGCGCCCACCGTTTGTCTGCGCTAACCGAAGCCAGCGAAATTCTGGTCTTGCAGCACGGGCACATTGCCCAGCGCGGGCAGCATGAAACGCTTGCCGAGCAGCCGGGCTGGTATCGCGATATGTACCGCTATCAACAGCTTGAGGCGGCGCTGGACGATGCGCCGGAAGAAGATGAGGAGGCCGCCAATGCGTAAGCTCGGAACGATGTGGCCGACGCTCAAACGTCTGCTGGCCTACGGCTCGCCGTGGCGTAAACCGCTCTCCGTTGCCGTGCTTTTACTCTGGATTGCGGCGATTGCTGAAGTGAGCGGTCCTTTGCTCATTAGCTACTTCATCGACAATATGGTCGCCAAAAGCTATCTGCCCCTGGGGCTGGTGGCGGGGTTAGGCGTGGCCTACGTTGGCCTTCAGCTGGCGGCGGCAGGGCTGCACTATGCTCAGTCGCTGCTGTTTAACCGTGCTGCCGTGGGCGTTGTTCAGCAACTGCGTACGGATGTGATGGACGCGGCGCTTCGCCAGCCGCTCAGCGAGTTTGATATCCAGCCGGTTGGGCAGGTAATTTCGCGCGTGACCAACGATACCGAGGTGATCCGCGATCTGTACGTCACCGTGGTCGCGACCGTATTGCGCAGCGCGGCGCTGATTGGCGCGATGCTGGTTGCGATGTTCAGCCTTGACTGGCGCATGGCGCTGGTGGCGATCACCATCTTCCCGGCGGTATTGATCGTCATGGTGATTTACCAGCGTTACAGCACGCCGATTGTGCGCCGTGTTCGCGCCTATCTGGCCGACATCAACGATGGCTTCAACGAAGTGATTAACGGTATGAGCGTCATCCAGCAGTTCCGCCAGCAGGCCCGCTTTGGCGAACGCATGGGAGAAGCCAGCCGTTCGCACTATATGGCGCGTATGCAGACGCTGCGGCTTGATGGTTTCCTGCTGCGTCCGCTGCTGAGCCTTTTCTCGGCGCTGGTGCTTTGCGGGCTGCTGATGCTCTTTGGGCTGAGCTCAAACGGTACGATTGAAGTGGGCGTGCTGTACGCCTTTATTAGCTATCTGGGACGCCTTAACGAGCCGTTGATCGAGCTCACCACGCAGCAATCGATGCTGCAGCAGGCGGTGGTCGCCGGTGAGCGCGTGTTTGAGCTGATGGACAGGCCGCGTCAGGCCTACGGCAATGACGAGCAACCTCTGCAAAGCGGGACTATCGCCTTTGATAACGTCTCGTTTGCCTATCGCGAAGATCGGCTGGTGCTGCAGGACATCACGCTTGACGTTCCGTCGCGCGGTTTCGTGGCGCTGGTGGGGCATACCGGCAGCGGTAAGAGCACACTTGCCAGCCTGTTGATGGGCTATTACCCGGTCACGCGCGGCGAAATCCGCCTCGACGGGCGCCCGCTCGCGTCTCTCAGCCACACTGTGTTGCGTAAAGGCGTCGCGATGGTGCAACAGGATCCGGTCGTGCTGGCCGATACCTTCTACGCCAACGTGACTCTGGGACGAGACTACACTCAGGAACAGGTCTGGGACGTGCTGGAAAAAGTGCAGCTGGCAGAGCTTGCGCGCGGGTTTAGCGATGGGATAAATACCAGGCTGGGCGAGCAGGGGAATAATCTCTCTGTCGGGCAAAAGCAGCTCCTGGCGCTGGCGCGGGTGCTGATTGAAACGCCGCAGATCCTGATTCTGGATGAAGCCACTGCCAGTATTGACTCCGGCACCGAGCAGGCCATCCAGCAGGCACTCTCCGCCGTACGCGACCATACGACGCTGGTGGTGATTGCCCACCGTCTTTCCACCATCGTCGATGCCGATACCATTCTGGTGCTACATCGCGGACAGGCCGTTGAACGTGGTACCCACCGTGAACTGCTGGAAGCAAAAGGGCGCTACTGGCAGATGTACCAGCTGCAGCTGGCGGGCGAAGAGCTGGCGGCCAGCGTGCGCGATGAAGAGTCGCTTAGCGCCTGATGCACCAAAATGAGGCGGCGCACTAACAGTCATTCCTGTTGGTGCAAAACTGAAACGCACCATGCACCGGCATGGTGCGTTTTTTTTCACCAGTTCGTTTATCAAGGCCGTGTAATGCTCTGTGCGCCGCCGTTCCCCCCCGTTTGCATTTCTGGCACATCCCTTGCAATACCTTCTGCGTAAGCTACGGCCATTACCGAATTCTGACTGGAGGGGATCTATGAAGCTGGTTACGGTTGTAATCAAACCATTCAAACTCGAAGACGTGCGTGAAGCGTTGTCTTCAATGGGTATTCAGGGACTGACTGTCACCGAAGTGAAAGGCTTTGGTCGTCAGAAGGGTCATGCCGAGCTTTATCGCGGGGCGGAATACAGCGTTAACTTTCTGCCAAAAGTAAAAATTGATGTCGCGATTGCTGACGATCAGCTTGATGAAGTCATTGATGTCATTAGCAAAGCGGCCTACACCGGCAAAATTGGCGACGGCAAAATTTTCGTTGCCGAACTGCAGCGCGTCATTCGCATCCGTACCGGCGAATCTGACGAAGCGGCATTGTAAATAACGCCTGGCACACAGTGATAGGGATCGAGAAAATGAAGATAGCAACACTTAAAACGGGTCTGGGTTCGCTGGCGCTGCTGCCGGGCCTGGCGCTGGCTGCTGCTCCTGCGGTGGCTGATAAAGCCGATAACGCCTTTATGATGATCAGCACCGCGCTGGTGCTTTTCATGTCCATTCCGGGCATTGCGCTGTTCTACGGCGGCCTGATCCGTGGCAAAAACGTTCTCTCCATGCTGACGCAGGTTGCCGTGACGTTTGCGCTGGTCTGCGTGCTGTGGGTGGTTTACGGTTACTCGCTGGCGTTCGGTACGGGCAACGCGTTCTTTGGTAACTTCGACTGGGTGATGCTGAAAAATATTGAGCTGACCGCGCTGATGGGCAGCTTCTATCAGTATATTCACGTGGCGTTCCAGGGCTCCTTCGCCTGTATTACCGTCGGGCTGATTGTGGGCGCACTGGCGGAGCGTATTCGTTTCTCTGCCGTTCTGATCTTCGTGGTGGTCTGGCTGACGCTCTCCTATGTGCCGATTGCGCACATGGTCTGGGGTGGCGGTCTGCTGGCAACGCACGGTGCGCTGGACTTCGCGGGCGGTACCGTTGTACACATCAACGCCGCGGTAGCGGGTCTGGTGGGGGCCTACCTGATTGGCAAACGCGTGGGCTTCGGTAAAGAAGCGTTTAAACCGCACAACCTGCCGATGGTGTTTACCGGTACTGCGATCCTCTACTTTGGCTGGTTTGGCTTCAACGCCGGCTCTGCGAGTGCGGCCAACGAAATCGCCGCGTTGGCCTTCGTGAACACCGTTGTTGCCACGGCGGGTGCGATTCTCTCCTGGGTGTTTGGCGAGTGGGCGGTGCGCGGTAAACCTTCTCTGCTGGGTGCCTGTTCAGGTGCGATTGCCGGTCTGGTTGGTATCACCCCTGCGTGTGGTTATGTCGGTGTCGGCGGTGCGCTGCTGGTCGGCCTGGTGTCGGGTCTGGCGGGTCTGTGGGGCGTGACCGCACTGAAACGTGTGCTGCGCGTCGACGACCCATGCGATGTATTTGGCGTGCACGGCGTGTGCGGCATAGTCGGTTGTATCATGACCGGTATCTTCGCGGCGAAATCGCTCGGTGGCGTGGGTTACGCGGAAGGTGTCACCATGGTTCATCAGGTGCTGGTGCAGCTGGAAAGTATTGCTATCACCGTTGTCTGGTCTGCTGTTGTGGCCTTCATTGGCTATAAGCTGGCGGATATGACGGTGGGTCTGCGCGTACCGGAAGAGCAGGAGCGCGAAGGCCTGGACGTTAACAGCCACGGCGAGAATGCGTATAACGCCTGATAAACAGCAAAACGGCAACCTCTGGTTGCCGTTTTTAATGTGTATTCCCTCTCCCGGTGGGAGAGGGGCAGGGTGAGGGCATCAGGCCGCACACAATCACCCGTGATTACGCATCACCCCTTCCTGCACCGTCGAAGCGACCAGCACGCCGTCCTGAGTATAAAATTCTCCACGCACAAATCCGCGCGCGCTCGACGCTGACGTGCTCTCCACGCTGTAAAGCAGCCACTCATTCATGTTGAACGGACGGTGGAACCACATGGAGTGATCGATCGTCGCGACCTGCATCCCTTTTTCCAGGAAACCAACGCCGTGCGGCTGCAGCGCCACCGGCAGGAAGTTGAAGTCAGACGCATAGCCCAGCAGATACTGATGGACGCGGAAATCTTCCGGCACGGTCCCGTTGGCACGGATCCAAACCTGGCGTTTCGGCTCGGCGGTATGGCCTTTCATCGGGTTGTGGAACTCAACCGGGCGGATCTCCAGCGGCTTATCGCAGAGAAACTTCTCTTTGACCTGAGGGGGAAGCAGATGCGCCAGCGCGCGAGCAATATCCGTCTCTGATTTTAAAGAGTCAGGTGACGGAGCCGGGGGCATCACTTTCTGATGCTCGTAGCCCGGCTCCGGCGCCTGGAAAGAGGCCGTCATGTAAAAGATCGGCTTGCCGCTCTGAATGGCCGCTACGCGGCGCGCGCTGAAGCTGTTGCCGTCTCGCAGAACTTCAACGTCATACACAATCGGTTTTGCGCTATCGCCAGGGCGTAAGAAGTAGCTGTGGAATGAATGCACCAGACGGTCTGCCGGGACAGTCTCCTTTGCTGCGTACAGTGCCTGTCCGACGACTTGCCCCCCGAATACCTGGCGTAAGCCGAGATCTTCGCTCTGTCCGCGAAAGAGTCCTTCCTCAATTTTTTCCAGATTTAGTAATGTCAGCAGATTGTTCAGTGCCTGACTCATAGTTGTCCTCAATAAACGCCGCAGCGAAAGATAGGCAGAGTATAACGCAGAAATGAAAGTGGTCCGATGGGTAGAATAATCTGAATATCGGCACGTTTTCAGGCATAAATCGGTGATCTGTGCCACACTTGAATACGATATGTGATTGAAACGACATCGGATGGGATCGATCCCGCTGGTGCATTGATAAGGAGACTTCAATGAAACTCGTGCCCATGCTTAGTGGTGTAGCTATTGCGGTGGCGTTGTCCGCCTGTGCCGGTAAGAGCGCCCAGGTGCCGGTTCCAGCTGCAGATCCGAACGGGATTAATACCCTTTCACAGCAGTCCATTCAGCAGCCTAACGTTTCCGGTACAATCTGGATCAAGCAGAGAGTAGCTCTGCCACCGGACGCGGTACTAACGGTAACGCTGTCTGATGCTTCCCTGGCCGACGCGCCGTCTAAAGTCGTGGCCCAGCGTGCGGTCCGTACAGAAGGTAAGCAGGCGCCATTTAGCTTCGTGTTGCCGTATAACCCGTCGGACGTGCAGCCTAACGCCCGTATTCTGCTGAGTGCAGCGGTAACCATCAACGGTAAGCTGGTCTTTATCACCGATACGGTTCAGGAAGCAATCAACAACGGTGGGACAAAAATCGACCTGAACCTGGTGCCGGTGCAGCAGACCGAAGTACCGGTCGCACCGCAGACCAATCAGCCGTCTCTGCCAACCCCACCGACTCAGATGTAATTTCTGCATTTCCCCTCTCCTCCGGGAGAGGGGTCAATATATCCAGCGAAACTTCTGCAAATCGATCTGACCCGACCCTGTCACCTGGACACCCTCTGAAAGTAACGCCTGACGCTGACGCTGAAGATCCGGCCCGGTGAGCGAAATGGTGCCATGACGATTCACCACCCGATGCCAGGGCAACGTACTGCCTTCCGGTAGCCGTTTCAGCACGCCTCCAACCTGTCGCGCCGCGCGCGGGGAACCGGCCAGGCGCGCAACATCACCATAGGTAGTGACATAGCCTTCGGGGATTGAGGCCACGATTTGCCATACGCGCTGTGGAAAGGAGTCGTGTTCGTCCATACCTTCACCTGTGGGGGTAGTTTCTGGAACGCTATGGTAAATGAAGATCTTCATGATTGCTGCGCCTGTTTGCGCAAGAAACCAGCATCCGGTTGCTGGTCGCTTGCAATTGGGCTTTAGCACAGGGATAATGCGCCAGCGCGTTGGTTATCAACGCTCTCAATGGGGGCTCTGTTGGTTCTCCCGCAACGCTACTCTGTTCACCAGGTCAGGTCCGGAAGGAAGCAGCCAGGGCAGACGACGTGTGTGCCGGGATGTAGCTGGCAGGGCCCCCACCCATTTGTGCTCCCAATAACTCCTGTTTTCAGTGTTTACCTGGTGTGGCGCAAGTGGCGTATCAATGCCTGCTGGATGTGAGCAGCTTGATGCTGTCGATCACGAGATGCGGTTTCCCACTAACCGTATATTTTTTCATTTATGAGTACTCAGAAATGGATAATTCTCTCAGACGTTTGTCACCTTTATTGAAAAGTGCCGTAGGAACGCCAGGCAAAGCAGGAAACTTTCAGCGCGACGTGATTATCGTGCAATACCTGTTTAATCTCATTAAGCCTATCATCCAGTATGACATCCCAGAAGATGGGATTATTTCCCCGACATTGATCAGAACCATCAGCCAGTTTCAGTCCATTCATTTGCGTTTCCAGCATCCCGATGGGGTTATTGAGCCAGAAGGGAAGACTTTCCGTGGATTAGTTGCTGCTGCGATGAAATATCCCCTTGCGTCTCAACAATCGTCTTTCACGTCTTCATTTTTTAGGCAACCTTCTGCCAATGAAAATAGCGTCCGTCAGCTGGTTAACGATTATCTGAGAAAAGAGCGCTACAACGTAGCAGATGAAACCCTTGAGCGAAGCAAGCTGATAGCGCCTGGAATTGATGGGGCTGTATCGCTGACGGAACAGGACTTTACTGAAGCCTGGGAAAATCTTAATCGTCGGGTAGAACTGAATATCATCAAAGCTTTTTCTATTGTGGAGTCGGGCGGACGATCTGGGTTTAATGCTTTAAATCTACCGATTATTGCGTATGAAGGGCATATTTTCCGTAAATACACCAAAAGGAAATACGATCAAACCCACCCTTTTTTGTCTTATAAATATGTAAAGAAAGCGGGTCCGGAATGGCAAAAAAACAATATCGACCAGCTTTCTGCATGGAATACCCTGGCGAAGGCCTACGCACTTGATGCCGAAGCTGCGATAAAATCGTGTTCATGGGGGATGTTCCAGATTATGGGGTTTAATTACGAATCGTGCGGTTATAAAGATCTCGGCACATTTTTAAAAGATATGAAGTCTAATGCCTGTAAGCAATTAAATGCTTTTTTACATTTGTGCAATAAGAACAGCTCACTACTGTCGGCAATGGTAAATAAGGACTTTTATAATATGGCATTCAACTATAACGGAAGCGATTTCGGTGATTATGACGTTAAAATTCGCAGAACGTATGAAAGCCTGGAGAAGGGGCGGAGATGAAAATTAAAATGATGCGCATAGTTTGCGGTTTTTCAGTCTTAATGGCGGCGTTTTCTTCGTATGCCACGACGCTACAGTCTGGCGTATATGAAGGTTTGTTACTCGCCGTCTCACCGACGGGCAATATCACCGGGTATTACTCTGAATCGGCTGAAGACAGCGTAAAACGTACCTGCACTTTCTTTCTGACAGGCCATGTTTCAGCGCAACAGCCAGACACCATCACTTCATGGTCTTCATCTGTGCTCGCGGGCCATATTGCCGCGAATACCGCGGGTGTCACATTAGCCATTCCTGATGGGCAAAACCATGCTGGGTGTATGAATGTGCTGATGCCTGAAATTGCGACAGGTCTGGAGCTGGAGAGGACGCGGCAGACACAGTGGCAAACGCTGATGAAGGTAAGCAGCCCGCGGGCTTATCTGAGCTCCACGCCTGATGCCGCGACCCGGCGTAAAGCCTGGATCGTTAAAGGAGACGTAGTAGGGGTAATACAAACCCAGGCTGGCTGGGCAGAGGTAGAGTTTGTCGCCCGTAGCGGAAAAACGACGCACGGCTGGGTGAATAGCAATGACGTTCAGCCGTTAACGCCTCCTGCATCCTGATCGATTTATTTCTCCCCCTGAATTCAATATTGCCGGGCGATGCTTTCGCATCGGCAATCTCATTAAGCTAATCCGTAACGCTATTTTCCCCGCATGACCGCACCCTATGACACTGAAAATGAGAGTTATAGCTAGCCGTCAGGGGCCCACCCATTTGTGCGACAGATATTCCGCTCCCGATCTCACGGTAGATGAGATCGAACATGCCCGTCGTATGGCCCTGGCAGGTAAAATTGAAGCGTTCACACAATTTATGAACTCTTGCCGGAGTGTGATCAAAAACTACGAGCCGCCAGTGTTCAAGTACACAGGGGAAAATGTGGTCGCTTTATCTTCTTGTGCGGAGGTATCTTTAAGGACTGCGGTTAGTCGTCCGTATTATGGTTATGTTAAAAAAGCCGTAAAAGATGAACAGCCAGAAGACCTATTTACAGTCAAAGGCAGCAATACGAACCTCCAACCACTATTGAAGAGGTTGGGCGATCCTACATGGTAGTGGAAAATGTAGCTTAGATGGAGTTTGGTAAAAAGCCATACAAAGCCGGGTCAGCCCCGGTTTTTTTGTGTCTGTCGCATGAGAAAACGGCTTGCCAGTGTATACTTTTGGTGATACAAAATCATTGCTCCACCGCTTTTTAGTGCATTGAAATACATAGGTTTTATTAGAAAAAGCTTAGCTGGCAGGGCCCCTACCCATTTCCGCCCTCATAAAATCTTCCTGCTTTCACCTCTCACTTTTGACTGCTATCCCACAATAATATTATGACTATATCGTGTAATATATATTTCATCGCACTGAAATATTATTGTCATAAACCTGTAATAATAGACTGTCATTTTATAATTGGACGTCTATTTTCTTCCAAAACTCGAAAAAATTTATATCTGGATAACATTGTTAACTTCGTGTATTAAATAAAGTACTTATTCCGAAGGGAAGTGACAAACATGGCTACAGCGGTATTAAACGTTAAGATTGATGACGCGCTAAAAGAAAGGCTTCGCCACTATGCGGAACTCAATAACGAGAATTTAAGCGTGACAACAGAGAAACTGCTGCTGCTGGCATTCGAAGCAGTAGAAGAGGCGGGAGTATCGGAAGAGGATATTGATAATCAGCATACGGAAGAAGAGAGTGTTTCTCCTTTTACTCCTAAAGAAATCAAGGCTCTACGTAAACTTCTGAAGAAGAGAAAATGAAACAACAACTGTCAACTGCCAGTGACTACAACGAGGCCTGCGATCTGTTGCGTTCAGGCTACGTGAAGCATGTACGTCTTGGCTGGAATGTTGGAAGCGATGAGTTCTTTCGTATTGCGTCTGACTGGTGTGATACCGGTGCAAAAATAAAGAAAGACGGTGATAATTTCGTTATTTCACTAAAAGGCTTTCCTATTCCTCCTCAGCATTAAACACTGACCAGTGAAAACTGCTGACTGCATATATTACAGTCAGCAGTTTTTATTTTATGATCTGCTTCAAATTTTTTAATATTAAATTACGCTGCGTTTTAACGATGGCACGTTTTTATTCAGGGCGAGCCATAACGGTTTGATCCTCAGTAACGCCTGCTCAAGCTCTGTCGATTCCAGCGAGAAGGGCATACGTAAATAGCGGTCAAACGCCCCCGATAAACCAAATCGCGTCCCGGTTCCAAGGTTAATCCCGATTATTTCTGCCCGTGCGGCAAGCTGTGTCGCCAGCATGCCCGGTAGCTCTATCCAGTAGGAGAGCCCGCCTTCCGCCTCGTGGAATTTCCACTCCGGGAAATGTTCTCGCAGCAGGTCACCGCATCGATCGCGCCGTTCCGCTAGCATTTTCCGGCGTGCGGGCAGAAACGTCTCGCTGCTGTTAATGAGCCACTGCATTGCCAGCTGTTCCAGCAGCGGCGAGCCTAAATCCAGCGTATCCCGCGCCTGAGCAAGCGTGGCGATGGTGCGCGATGAGGCGCGGATCCAACCTAGACGAAGCCCTCCCCAGAAGCTTTTGCCGGCAGAGCCTAAAGTGATGACGGTGGCCTGCGGGTTGAAGGAGGCCAGCGGTGGTGGGGGAGGCGCATCAAACCAGAGATCCACCATCGTTTCATCCACCACCAGCGCCGTGCGGGTTTGGGCTGCAATATCCGTGATGGCCTGACGGGTGGCAATATCCATACAGCGCCCGGTCGGATTATGAAAATCTGGCATCAGATAGGCCAGACGAGGCGCCGTCTGGGCAAGCGTTGCGGCAAAGCCATCCGTATCCCAACCGGTTTCCGGCAGAGACACCCCGACTGGCCGACACTGCGCGCCCTGAATGGCGGCAATCGCCAGCGGATAGGTGGGATGATCGACCACGACGCGGTCCCCCGGCCCGGCCATCATCCGCAGTACCAGCGCAAAGCCGCTGACGGCGCCATTGACCACCATCACTTCGTCTGCGCGGGTGGGCAGACCACGCGCGGTATAGCGTGCAGCGATGGCTTCCCGCAGCGTCGGCAACCCTAGCTGATCGTAGCCCGTCAGCGAGAGATGCGGGGTAATGGCCGTGAGCGCATGGGTATACGCCTGATGGATCTCCGGCCCGGCATTGAGGGCGGCAGTGGAGAGATCCAGTGCGGCGCTCGCCGCGGAAAGAGTGGGAACGGCGCGCGTATCCGGGAGGATCACGCGTGACCCGCTGCCGTGGCGGCTTTCAAGATATCCCTCTTCACGCAGGTGGGCGAGCGCGCTGCTGACGGTGGTACGGCTCACGTCCAGCGCCGCGGCCAGCTCACGCTCGCCCGGCAGCCGCGTATTCAGTGCCAGCCGTCCATCAAGGATTAATAAACGCAGCGCGTCGGCCAGCTGTCGCCAGAGCGGGGTTCGGGATGAGGCTTGTTGCCAGTGGCCTAAAAGGCGTACCAGAGACTGACTTCCGAAGCGGCGTGATGACATATGCAGTCCACTATTTGAAAACTGGACATTAATCATAGTGCCATTTTAGGTCAGGATGAAAGCCTGGTTCACTGGAGAAGATAAAAATGGTACGTCGTCTGCTACAACTCTATGTCGGTTTAGGACTGTATGGCCTGTCCACTGCGATGTTTATTCGTTCCGATTTGGGCGTCGACCCCTGGGATGTATTTCACCTTGGGGTGGGGTTACAGCTGGGAATGACTATCGGAACGGTGATTATTGTGACCGGCGCTGCGGTGCTGCTGCTGTGGATCCCGCTGCGCCAGATGCCGGGGCTTGGCACGATCAGTAACGTGATTTGTATCGGTCTGGCGGCGGACGCCAGCATGGCGCTTATCCCGGAACTGGAATCGTTACCCGTTCGAATCGCTTTCCTGGTGTCGGGCATCGTGATGAACGCGATTGCGACCAGCATGTACATCGGGGCCGGTTTCGGGCCAGGCCCGCGCGACGGTCTGATGACCGGCATTCACGCCCGGCTGGGGTGGTCCATTCGTAGCGTGCGCACCTCAATTGAAGTGTCCGTCCTGCTGATTGGGTGCGTGCTTGGCGGCACCTTTGGCGTGGGAACCGTACTTTATGCCCTGACCATTGGCCCGCTTATCCAGCTCTGTCTGCCCTGGTTCCGCCAGAAGCCGCGCATTGCGGAAATACCCCAGCCGGAGCGGGTTGTTTAATTTTGCGAAGCGCTCACATGTTTTAACGGCGTCGCTGTGCCACAATAATGGGCCCCGACTCACGCGATGCCACAATGCATGAAAGCTATCACTCTCTACGATGTCGCCCTCCTTGCGGGGGTTTCTTATCAGACCGTTTCCCGCGTCATTAACGACGCGGAGCATGTTTCTGCCCGCACGCGGGAAAAGGTGCAGCAGGCGATGGCGGAGCTGCACTACGTGCCTAACCTGCGGGCACAGCAGCTGGCGGGTAAACGCACCCGCACGCTGGGACTTATCACCACCGATCTGGCCCTGCATGCGCCCTCGCAAATTGTGTCGGCGGTAAAATCCCGCGCGGCGGAACAGGGGGCGAGCGTTCTTATCTCCATGGTGGAACAGCCGCAGCACTGTCAGGTCGCGCTTCAGGCGCTGCTGGCGCAGCGGGTGGACGCGCTGCTGGTGAATGTTCCGCTTGACGATCGTGACGCTGAAGAACTCAGGGCACTGGCGTCGCCCGTCCCAGTGCTGTTCCTCGATGTGGCACCTTCAGCGCGGGTAAACAGCCTCGTGTTTAACGCGGAGCAGGGGGCGCGTCTGGGCGTTGAGCATCTGCTTTCGCTGGGGCATCGACATATTGCTCTGCTGAGCGGGCCGGAAAGCTCGGTCTCTGCTCGGGCGCGTCTGGCGGGGTGGAAAGCCGCTCTGGCCCGCGCGGGGCATGAAGCCGTTGAGGTGGCTTACGGTGACTGGAGCGCCGCCAGCGGCTATGAGAAAGGGCATGTCCTTCTGTCGGGGACGATATTACCGGATGCCATTCTGGTGGCTAACGATCAGATGGCGCTCGGGGTAATGCGCGCCTGCGCGGAAAAAGGGATCGCTATTCCTGGCCAGATGTCGGTGGTCGGGTTTGACGATACGGCCGACAGCGCCTGGTTTTCCCCGCCGCTGACGACCATTCGTCAGGCGTTTCGCGATGCGGGTGAACGCAGCGTGGAATGGCTGCTGGCCCCCACCGGGGAGGAGGCGTGCTGGCAGGTTCAACTGCCGGTGACGCTGGTTACCCGTCATTCAAGCGCACGCCGCAACCCGAAGCAGGCTGAACGCGAGGATCTGGCAGAGCAGCTGAGAAGCCTGGCACTCCTTGCCGAGCAGATTGCCCGCAAATAAAACTTTGTGATCTGACTCGCTACCCTGCGAATGGGCGCTTTACCATCGCCGGGTGCCAGGGCATGTTAACCAAAATTGTGAGCGCTTCGCAAAGAGGTTACTATGTCCACCACTTCACCGCTGACCCTCAGCGCCATTCTGGCCCGTCGGGACTGGGAAAACCCCGGCGTCACACAGTGGAACCGTCTGCCCGCACATGCGCCGTTACACAGCTGGCGCAATGAATCTTCCGCCAGAGATGACGCCGGATCTACCAGCAGGCGCTCTCTCAACGGGCTATGGCGGTTTAGCTATTTTTCAGCGCCGGAGCAGGTTCCTCAAGCATGGGCCATTGAGGATTGCGCGGATGCCGTCGTAATGCCCGTACCGTCGAACTGGCAGATGCAGGGGTTCGACACGCCCATCTACACCAATGTCACCTATCCCATCCCCGTTAACCCACCTTTTGTGCTGCAGGAAAACCCGACAGGTTGTTACTCGCTCACATTTGAAATGAATGACGCCTGGCTTCAGAGCGGGCAAACCCGCATCATCTTTGACGGTGTGAACTCGGCGTTCCATCTGTGGTGCAACGGGAAGTGGATAGGCTATTCCCAGGACAGTCGACTGCCCGCCGAATTTGACCTCTCGGCGGCATTACGCCCCGGGCAGAACCGCCTGGCGGTCATGGTATTGCGCTGGTGCGACGGCAGCTATCTTGAAGATCAGGACATGTGGCGCATGAGCGGCATTTTCCGCGATGTGACTTTGCTGCATAAACCCGATACCCGGATTGCCGATTATCACGTGGTGACGGACCTGAATAAGGAGCTGGACCGCGCGGTGCTGAAGGTTGATGTCGCGCTGGCAGGCGCTGGCTTTGCAGACTGCGAGGTGGTTTTTACCCTGTGGCGCGCGGAGGAAAAATGCGCCTGCGTTTCCCGGCGTCCAGGGTCAGCCATCGTCGACGAGCGCGGCAGCTGGGCAGAGCGCTTAACGGCGGCGATGCCCGTTGAACAGCCCGCGCTCTGGAGCGCTGAAACGCCAGAACTGTATCGCCTGACGATTGCGCTTATCAACCCGCAGGGTGAAGTGCTTGAGATTGAGGCGTGCGACGTGGGCTTCCGCCGCGTTGATATCAGCAATGGTCTGCTGAAGCTCAACGGTAAACCGCTGCTGATCCGAGGGGTTAACCGGCACGAGCATCACCCGGAAAACGGCCAGGTGATGGACGAAGCGACCATGCGCCGCGATATCGAAATCATGAAGCAGCACAACTTCAACGCCGTGCGCTGCTCGCACTACCCGAACCATCCGCTGTGGTACCGGCTTTGCGACCGCTACGGGCTGTACGTTGTTGATGAAGCCAACATCGAAACCCACGGTATGGTGCCGATGAGCCGCCTTGCAGACGATCCGCGCTGGCTGCCCGCCATGAGCGAGCGCGTGACCCGAATGGTGCAGCGCGATCGTAATCATCCCTCAATTATCATTTGGTCGCTGGGCAATGAGTCCGGGCACGGCGCAAACCACGACGCACTGTATCGCTGGGTGAAATCCACGGACCCGACGCGTCCGGTGCAGTATGAAGGCGGCGGCGCGAACACGACGGCTACCGATATTGTTTGTCCGATGTATGCCCGTGTCGATCAGGATCAGCCCTTCCCGGCAGTGCCTAAATGGTCAATCAAAAAATGGATCGGTATGCCGGACGAAACGCGTCCGCTGATCCTCTGTGAATACGCTCACGCGATGGGGAATAGCTTTGGCGGGTTCGCGAAATACTGGCAGGCGTTTCGCAGTCACCCTCGCCTGCAGGGGGGATTTGTCTGGGACTGGGTCGATCAGGCCCTGACGAAACAGGACGAAGCTGGCAACGCGTTCTGGGCCTACGGGGGAGACTTTGGCGATAAGCCGAACGATCGGCAGTTCTGCCTCAATGGCCTGGTATTCCCCGATCGCACGCCGCACCCGGCGCTGTACGAGGCGCAGCGCGCCCAGCAGTTCTTTACCTTTACGCGGGTCAGCACCTCGCCGCTGGTGATTGAGGTGCAAAGCGGCTACCTGTTCCGCCACACCGATAACGAAGTGCTGAGCTGGACGGTTGCCCGGGACGGGGACGTGCTGGCCGCGGGAGAGGTGACGCTCTCGATGTCGCCTGAAGGTATCCAGCGTCTGGAGATCGACCTGCCGGAGCTGAAAGCCGGGCCGGGTGAGGTCTGGCTGAACGTTGAAGTTCGCCAGCCGCGGGCAACGCCGTGGTCACCGGCTGACCATCGCTGCGCGTGGGAGCAGTGGCCGCTGCCGGCTCCACTCTTTATTGCTCCGCCAGCTCCGGTGGGCGAGCCGCCGGTCTTGACGCAAAACGATCGCGTCCAGGAGATCTCCCATCGTCAACAGCGCTGGCAATTCGATCGCGCAACCGGAAATCTGACCCAGTGGTGGCGAAATGGCGTTGAAACGCTGCTTTCACCTCTGACGGATAACGTCAGCCGCGCGCCGCTGGACAACGACATTGGCGTAAGTGAAGCGACGAAGATCGATCCAAACGCCTGGGTTGAACGCTGGAAAGCGGCGGGCATGTACGATCTCACCTCGCGCGTTCTGCACTGTGAGGCAGAGCAGCACGCAGACGAAGTAGTGGTCACAACACAGCACGTCCTTGAGTATCGCGGCAAAGCCCTGTTCATGAGCCGTAAAGTCTGGAGGGTGGACGAGCGAGGCGTTCTGCATGGCGATATTCAGGTCGATATTGCATCTGATATCCCGGAGCCTGCGCGCGTTGGCCTGAGTGTTCATCTCGCCGAAACGCCGGAAAACGTCTCCTGGCTGGGACTGGGGCCGCATGAAAACTATCCGGACAGAAAGCTGGCGGCACAGCAGGGGCGCTGGACATTACCCCTGGCGGAGATGCACACGCCGTATATCTTCCCGACGGAAAATGGTTTGCGCTGTGATACGCGGGAGCTGACGCTGGGAACGCATCAGCTAAATGGCCAGTTCCACTTCTCGGTGAGCCGCTATAGCCAGCAGCAGCTGCGGGAGACAACCCATCATCATCTGCTGCGGGAAGAGCCGGGATGCTGGCTTAACCTCGATGCGTTCCATATGGGCGTGGGCGGCGACGACTCCTGGAGCCCCAGCGTTTCACCGGAATTCATTCTGCAGACACGTCAGCTGCGCTATACCTTCAGCTGGCAGCAGAACCCTTAACTGACCGTGGAGATGCGGCCACAGAGCGTGGCCGCAGGCTTACGCCAGAATGCCGCTCAGGCCATGCAGGCTCATGTAAATTCCTACCACGGTAATCAGCGCAGCGGAGATCCACGGTGCCTTACGGGAGAATTCGCTAAACCCGGGCCAGCGTTTGGTCGCGTGCTTGAGGCTTAAGGCGGCAATCGCGCCGGAAGCGACCAGCGTTAACGCCAGACCAATACTGAAGCTGAACACCAGCGTCGCGCCGAGGGCGAAATGCTTAAGCTGCAGGCAGATCAGCAGCACGGTGATGGACGCCGGGCAGGGGATAAGTCCGCCGGTCAGGCCAAACATCATAATCTGTCCGGTGGTGACATTTTGACCGCTGAAGCGGCGGTTAATATCCTGCGCGTGAGCGCGCTGGTGGGCGTCCTGCCACTCTTCTTCAATCAGCGTGTGTTCGTGGTGATAATGATCATGATGGTGGTCATGGTCATGGTCATGGTCATGGTCATGGTCATGGTCGTGGTGGTGATGGCGATCATGGTCGTGATGATGATCGTGCGGCTGGCTCTCTTTCCAGGTTCGCCACGCCATCCACAAGGCGATCGCAACGATCAGCACCCCGGAGATCAGCTGGAACCAGGGTTCGGACGTATGCGCATCCCAGCCCCGACCAAACCATAATCCCGCCATCGCAACGAGCCAGACCACCGCCGTATGGGAGAGCGTTGCCGCCAGGCCAAGCAGTACCGCCTGTTTCAGCGTGCCGCGGATGGCAACAATAAAGGCTGCCATCATTGTCTTTGAATGGCCCGGTTCCAGGCCATGCAGCGCACCGAGCAGGATAGCGCTGGGAACAAACAGCCAGGCATTGCCCTGCTGAAGAAGTGAAGCAAAATCGGTCATGGGAAATTCCGGAGTGGAAAGCGTGCGGAGATACTACTCCCCCCCAGTAGCTTAATACTACCCCCCAGTAGAAAAATACTCAGGGGGAGTAGAGCGTGATATGCTTTAAAAGCCAAAAAATTAGGGATACAGAGATGTCACATACCGTTAGAGACCAGAAGATGTTACTGACTCGCCTGAAGAAAATTCAGGGGCAAAGCACCGCGCTGGAAAAAATGCTTAACAGCGATCACGAATGCGCCGAGGTGTTACAGCAGCTGGCGGCGATCCGCGGGGCGGTCAATGGCATGATGATGCAGGTGATCGAAGGGCATTTAACCGATCACGTGGTGAAAGAGCCTGAAGAAGCGCAGCGTGAAGCCGATCTTGGCGTGGTGTTGCGGGTGATCAAATCCTATCTCAAGTAGCGTGCGTGCCGAGGTTATTTTCTGCCCAAAGAATAAATTCCGTTTTTGGCAGTGCCTTGCTGTAGTACCACCCCTGCCCGTACTGCACGCCGTGACGGTGTAGCCAGGCGAGCTGCCCTGCGGTCTCGATGCCCTCCGCCACCATCGCCAGCTTCAACGACTTTGCTATTTCAATGATGTGCGGCGTCACGTTTTTATACTCCAGCGCATCGACGAACGATTTATCAATTTTTAGCGTGTCGACGTCCAGATCCTGCAGATAGCTCAGGCTGGAATAGCCCGTGCCAAAATCATCAATATAGACAGGGTGGCCTGAACGGCGAAACGCTGCGATAGCCGGCGCGCTAATTTTGGGATCGGCAAAGCCGCGCTCGGTGAGCTCAAGGGCGATTTGTCGGGGATGTATTTGCCACTTATTCAGTAGCTGACTCAGTAAAGGTGGAAGGATGCCGGAGGTTAAATCGGCAGGGGCGAGGTTAATGGAGATATGCTGATCGGGATGGCGTTGCAGCCAGTGGCCCATATCTTCAAACACCTTTTCGATGACTAACTGCGTCAGCTGCGAGATGAGCCCCGTTTGCTCGGCAAGGGGGACAAAAATATCCGGCGAGAGGCTGCTTCCGTCTGGCTGCGGCCAGCGCGTCAGCGCTTCTGCGCCCACAATTTTTCCGCTACAGAGCGCCACGATGGGCTGATAGTGAACCACAAAATCCCGGCTGTTAATGGCGTCAAGCAGGCGATTGCGAGGCGACTGGATACGACGCAGGATCCGCAGGACAAACAGCGCGGCGAGCAGACTTATTAACATGCCGAACGGTAACCAGAAAAGAAGCTGCCGGTGCCAGGTTTCAGCCAGCGGTTTGAGCGTTGCCCATGCGACGACGGTAAATCCAAGCTCAGGTACAGACTTCATGACGTACATTGAACCGTTGTACTGCACGCTTTTGACATCCCGCTCCTGAACCATGTCGCGGATGTGAGAATTGAGCTTACTGCTGCTGGCGAATATGCGGTGTGTTGTAGTGCCTACCAGGGCGGCATCAATCGCTATCTCGCCGAAAGGGATAACGTCCACCAGCGAGGCAGGATCGACCATGACAAGGTAGTGGCCTTTTCCCAGCACTGCCATGTAGCGGTTAAACCCAAGATCGTTTTGCGTGGTCAGCCATGCGCTGTAACCATCTTCGGTAATGCGCATCGGAGGAGGGAAAGGGGGGGCATGACTGGTTTGCTCGAGGGAGGAGCAGAGCGGCTGAAGGTTATCGATATAAATCACTTCCTGAACATATCGCCACGAAAAAGCGACCCGGCGCATCTCTCTTAACTGCAACGGGCTACACGGCACCCCTTCAAAGGCCTGCAGGTGATCGAGCGCTTCTTTTGCCTGATCCACAACTCTGTCGGTTCTTACCAACACGCGTGACGCATAGTTATCCAGCGCATTGGCAAACTTATCTTCCGCCTGGCGATGGGCCAGCCAGATGCTCAGGCAAATGGGAACCAGCACAGAAAAGATAAGTATGCCAGTCACCAGACTGACCAGATGTCGGGTTTTCATGCTGTCGTGTCCTTCCTCGTATACCCGTTCCTGGGCATTGAGTTCCTTGCCTGAAGAGAAAGATTTTACCGCGAAATGATATAGTTATAGCACGTGGGCAGCCAGGTTTTCATTTTATCTCTGGCAAACGAGAAAATATCGCCAGGCGAGAGGGGGTTGTTTTTTCGAACTGGCCTGGATATTATTTTGTTATGTTATAACAAAACACAAAGGATTTACGATGAAGCCTGATATCCATCCAGCCTATCGCACCGTGGTATTCCACGACACCAGTGCTAATGAATACTTCAAGGTTGGCTCAACCATTAAGACCGACCGCGAAATTGAACTCGACGGTGAAACGTATCCGTACATCACCATTGAGGTTTCTTCAAAATCGCACCCGTTTTATACCGGTAAGCAGAAAACGTTCTCCACGGACGGTAGCGCCGCGCGCTTCCGCAAGCGTTTTGGCGGTTTTCTCAATGCGAAGCGGGGCTAACCATGCAGGTACTTAACTCATTACGCAGTGCAAAGCAGCGTCACCCGGATTGCCAGATAGTCAAACGCAAGGGACGCTTATACGTGATTTGCAAATCTAATCCGCGCTATAAGGCGGTTCAGGGACGTAAAAAAAGACGCTAGACGCGCGTTTCTCGCCAGCTTTCCAGGGATCTTTTCTGTTTGCCATCGGCAGTAAAATTGTCGGTGGCAAGCCAGCTTTCAAAGGCGCTCGCCAGCGCCGGCCACTCTTTGTCGAGAATAGAAAACCAGTCGGTATCCCGGTTACGGCCTTTTATGACCAGCGCCTGGCGAAAGCGCCCCTCAAACTGAAAGCCCAGACGCAGCGCCGCTTTACGGGAAGGCTCGTTCAGGCTATTGCACTTCCATTCATAACGTCGGTAGCCCAGGGTATCGAACACGTACCGCATCAGCAGATATTGCGCCTCTGTCGACCCTGGCGTGCGGCTTAACAGAGGAGAGAAGTGAACGTGCCCCACTTCCACGACCCCGTTTTTAGGATCGATCCGCATCAGGGACAGCGTCCCGACAGGAGACTCGGTCTGGTTATCCATAACGGTAAAGTGGATGGGATCGGATAACTCACTTACGCTCGCCACCCATTTGGCAAACTCTTCTGCGGTGGCATCGGGTTCACGCAGTAGCCACGTCCAGCTGCGGGTATCTTCGGCCAGGGAATAGGCGGAGAACAACGCGTGGGCATGCTCCACGCGCAGCGGCTCAAGCCGACAATAGTGACCCTGAAGGACCACCCGGGACGGGTGTTGACGAGGTTGCCAGTCGTTAAGGGCTTCACCTACAGGCTGTCCAAACTCATTGAATGTATTCATTTTTATTTCCAAGTCGTTGAAAAGAACTCCAGATTAGTGAATTGCTGGTTCCTTAAAAAGAACCACCAGGCTATGTTTTTCTGGTACCACATGGAGGAAAGATGAATATACCGGGTGATGAGCTTTACACTTTGCTCCATGCTGCGCTGAAAAAGCGTGGGCAAGAGACGCTCCAGCGCACGCTCTATCATGCTTTGCGGGAGGCGATACTGTGCGGCAGGCTTCGGTCCGGCAGCCAGCTGCCCGGTTCGCGAACGCTGGCGCAGCAGATCTCGGTTTCCCGAAACACCGTCAATGCGGCGCTGGACCAGCTCACGCTCGAAGGTTATTTGCTGCGTAACCGTCAGGGGACACGGGTGGGGCAATTCGCTCATCGTACGATTGCCCGAACGCTGCCGGATCCTGACGTCAGGCTGACAAAACGTGTCGCCCTGCTGCCCGCCCCTGTGCAGCGCGATACCCCTGTGATGGCGTTCACGCCGGGAACGCCTGCCATTAACTATTTCCCCTTGCCGCTGTGGCGGCGATTGTACGATCGTGTTCTGCGCGAGGAGGGAAGTGCCCTGTTAGGCTATGGTGACCCGGCCGGTGAACCGTCTCTGCGGGCAGCGATTGCCCGGCATCTCGCCTTGTCCCGCGGTATCGACTGCGACGCCAGCCAGATTGTGCTCACCGAAGGTGCGCTCGAGGGGGTCAATCTCTGCACGATGCTATTAAGCGAGCCTGGCGATGTCGCCTGGGTAGAAAACCCTGGCTACAGCGGGGCAAAGAGTGCGTTTGTTAAAACCGGCCTGGCGATGACGGGGATACCGGTTGATGACGAGGGAATGTGCTGGGAAGGGCTGGATGCGCCTGCCCCCTCAATGATCTTTACATCGCCTTCGCATCAGTTCCCTTACGGGAGCGTGCTCAGCGCGCGGCGGCGGCTGGCGCTGCTTGACCTGGCCCGGCAGCACAACGCGTGGATCATTGAAGATGATTACGACAGCGAGTTCCGTTATGCCGGTGAGCCCGTACCGGCGATGCTGGGAATGGTCAACAATGCGCCCGTTGTGTATCTGGGGACGTTCAGTAAAACGCTGTTTCCGTCACTTCGCATGGGGTTCATGGTGTTACCGCCAGCGCTGGCTAAGGCGGTTCGTCCGGCCATCGGCTCGCTGTTGCGGGGTGGGCATCGTGCCGAACAGCGTACCCTGGCGCTGTTCATTGAAGAAGGTCATTACGCCCGCCACCTTGCCGCCATGCGTCGGCTGTACCGTAAACGCTACCGCCAGCTGCGGGAGGTGCTGGGCGCCGAGCTTCATTCTCCGCACCGCATTCTGGCAGGCGAAGGTGGGATGCATCTGACGCTGGCGATAGAGGGTATTGACGACCAGAAGCTGGTGGCGAAGGCGAGAGCGTTTCAGCTGGCACCCGCTGCACTGAGCGGGTATTACCTGGAGGCGAAGCAGGGGCAAACCGGGCTGGTTTTAGGTTACGGTAATACCTCTGCTTCTCAGTTTGCGCCGGGGATCCGACGTCTGCAGGCGTTAATTACGCAGCAGCAGGGCGGGAAAGGGTAAAGACATCATAGAAAGAGAGCTGTCCTTTGGTGGAGACCATTTTCTGCAGCTTCTCTTTTTGCCCGGCTTCAACTGCCGGAGAGTGCATGATGTTTTCGATCAGCTCCTCTGGCACGTAACGCGTGTTGTACCATTCGCCGTTATAGCAGACCCGAAAATCGAGCACGTCGATATCTTCGTAACGGTAGCGCGGATTCACGTCGAAAAAGAAAAAGGCGTTAAAGACGACAAACAGTACAACCAGCAGCCAGACGGAGTCCACCAGCGTTTCGGACTTCATCATAACAATAAGCGTCGCCAGCCAGGCGGCATACATGGCGACAAACAGGCCAGGATGTTTGCGAATAAAGCTAATGCTAAAGCGCGGGCGATTATCGCGCTTTTCGCGGAGGTTAAGATCGTCGATGGTGGCGGTAAGCAGGCGCTGTATCTCGGTCATTTTTTGCCTTCATGAGAGTTGACAATACAGGGTGTCTGCCAATTTTAGGGGAGCCATTAGGCTGAAAAAAGTAACAGTCTGGCGCTAAAAGACTATAACAGTTGACTCCCCGCGACTTCACAGCGCTTTGATAATTTTTGCCGGGTTGCCGCCAACGACGACGTTAGCCGGGACGTCTTTCGTCACGACCGCGCCGGAGGCCACCACCACATTATCACCAATGGTGACGCCAGGGTTAATGACCGCCCGGCCACCAATCCAGACGTTATTTCCAATATTGACGGGTTTTCCAAACTCCACGCCGCTGTTTCGTTCCTCCGCATCCAGCGGGTGGGTTGCCGTATAAATATGAACACCCGGCGCGAGCATACAGTTATCGCCAATATGAACAGGGCAGACATCCAGCATCACGCAGTCGAAGTTAGCGTAAAAGTTTTTGCCCAGATAAATGTTATATCCGTAGTCGCAGCGGAAGCTCGGCTCTATATAAGCGCCTGCGCTTTGTCCGAGAAGTTCCGCCAGAATGTTCTGGCGTTCTGTTTTTTCATCAGGCGCAGTGTGGTTATAGCGGTAAACCAGATGGCGGGCCCGCAGTCGGTCAGCCCGTAATGTCTCATCGCCGGGGCGATAATGTTCACCGGCAATCATTTTCTGTTTTTCTAAGCTCACTGGAAACCTCTCTGGATGTTATTACCGCAGATTAATCGGAACTGGCCAGGAGGGGAACGTTCCCGGAAAGCCGATGTGACCATCGTCACAACATTGCTGTTGTTGAACGCGTTTTACACGGAGACCTGGCTTACGCACAGGGGGCATAACGGGATAGGTAAAACTCAGAACGAGGCGTAGAACTCTACAGACACCCTTCAAAGATTAACGGACAAATTTCCACACAGAAGTAGGGATTTTGTCATACAGCTTATTCATTGTTAGTTCAGCAAGACGATGGTCAGCGGCTGAATAAAATACCGCCAGTTCATTATCAGAAAGCTCGTATTTATTCTTTTCAATGACGCGTTCAAGCGTGTCAATTGACTGACAACGTCGTAAGCGCATCAAATAATCGATCTTTGTGAGTGGTTTATCAGACATAAATTCACCTTAGTAATTGTAATAATTTTAACAGGAAAGACTCACCGGGTTAGCTCTGCTCACGTTGACGAAACAGCGGAATAGTCGATTTCCCGATTTACGCCATTTTTGCAAATCCTGAGCGTTAATGCCGTAACTACTGAACAACATAAAGGTGTCGTCCAGGTATTCATCAATTTGCTCGATGAGCTTATTATCTTCATTGTACTTAATTTTATAATTAAGTGCGAAGGTTGCGATATGCTCTATCAGCTCATTCAACTGTAAATTGATGGCAGACGTTGGATCGTTTACCCAGCCATGGTTACTTTCATCAAGATTGGCAAGGCAGTCATGGTACAAGGATTCGCAGAGAAATTTCAACTGCGCGATATCATGCCTTTTTGGCGAGTACTCGTCCATAGCGCATCCCCTTCTGAGTGATTTCTTACTCACCGAACATCATTGTCGGGATGGATACAACTGACTTAGCTACATGAGTGCTGTGTTCCTGATAACCTAACTATAAGCCACTCCTTCCTGGATTTCACCGCGCTATTACGAAAAATTACAAATAAAACCGCAGGCTGGGAGCTTGAACGCAAATGGTCCCCCTGGACTCAACGTTTTTATCCAAATTAACGACGGTGTTTTATCGCTTCCTTACGTTTCATTGGCTTAGCAAAAATGCTGAGAAAAGTTCAGATTAAGACTTATCTTTGTAAGAACTTCTTATTAGGAATATTCCTAATACCTTAGGCGGGGAAATGAAATTAAAAAAATCCCGATTTCACCGATTAAGTTATCAGTTAATTATGATATGTCTATTTAAGATGGCAGAAAATAAATTGAATCACAATAAGCGTAATTTATGATTTTTTCTGAAAATGAAAAAGGCCGCTAATGCGGCCTTTTTATCATGTGAAACCGGTATCAGTGAGGTTCTACCGAATGACTGTGTTCAACATCTTCATTCTTTCGGCTAAAGCGGCGGCGAACCACCACGAAGAACACCGGTACGAAGAAGATAGCCAATACGGTCGCGGTAACCATACCGCCCATCACACCAGTACCTACTGCGTTCTGCGCGCCGGAGCCCGCTCCGGAACTGATAACCAGCGGCAGTACGCCGAGGATAAACGCCAGTGACGTCATCAGGATCGGGCGCAGACGCATACGAACCGCCTCAAGCGTCGCCTCAATAAGACCTTTGCCTTCTTTCTCCATCAGATCTTTGGCGAATTCAACGATAAGTATCGCGTTCTTCGCCGACAAGCCAATGGTTGTCAGCAGGCCTACCTGGAAGTAAACGTCGTTAGTCAACCCACGGAACGTCGCCGCAAGCAGCGCACCGATAACCCCGAGTGGAACCACCAGCATAACGGAGAACGGAATCGACCAGCTCTCGTACAGTGCCGCCAGACACAGGAAGACCACAATCAGTGAAATGGCGTACAGAGCAGGGGCCTGGTTACCGGACAGACGTTCCTGATAGGACATACCGGTCCAGTCATAGCCGATACCCGCAGGCAGTTTGCTCGCCAGCTCTTCCATCAGGTTCATGGCTTCACCGGTGCTTCGGCCCGGTGCAGCCTGACCCAGGATCTCCATCGATGGCAGACCGTTATAGCGTTCCAGACGCGGTGAACCGTATTCCCAGCGTGACGTTGAGAACGCCGAGAACGGAACCATCTGACCATTGCTGCCGCGCACGAACCAGCTGTTGATATCGTTCGGCAACATACGGTACTGCGCCTCTGACATCACGTACACTTTCTTCACACGACCGCGGTCGATGAAGTCGTTAACGTAGCTACCGCCCCAGGCTGCGCCCAGCGTGGTGTTGATGTCACTGATGGATACGCCAAGCGCCTGGGCTTTTTCCTGATCGATGTCGATTTTGTACTGCGGCGTATCTTCCAGGCCGTTTGGACGTACGCCGACCAGCAGGTCAGGGTGTTTAGCGACTTCACCAAACAGCTGGTTACGCGCCTGCGTCAGTTTCTCGTGACCGAGGCCACCCTGGTCAATCAGCTGGAAGTCGAAGCCGGTCGCGGTACCCAGTTCAACAATCGCTGGCAGGTTAAAGGCGAAGACCATCGCATCTTTAATCTGCGAGAAGGTGCCCATTGCACGGCCGGTGATGGCTTCAACCTTGTTCTTTTCGCCCGGACGTTCAGACCAGTCTTTCAGAGAAACGAAGGCAATACCGGTGTTCTGACCACGACCCGCAAAGCCAAAGCCGTTAACCGCAAACACGGATTCAACGTTGTCTTTCTCTTTGGTGAGATAGTAGTCCGTCACTTCATCCAGCACTTTCTGGGTACGCTCTTGCGAGGCACCTGCCGGAAGCTGCGCCATCGTCAGGAACACGCCCTGGTCTTCATCCGGCAGGAACGAGCTTGGCAGACGAACGAACAGGAAAGCCATGCCCACCACGATGATGATATAGAGCAGCAGGTAACGACCGGTGCTGCGCAGGATGTTACCCACGCTGTCGGTGTAGTGGTGCGTGCTTTTATCGAACATGCGGTTAAACCAGCCGAAGAACCCTTTGTGCTCGCCGTGACCGCCTTTCTGAATCGGCTTCAGCATGGTGGCACACAGGGCAGGGGTCAGGATCAACGCCACCAGCACCGACAGCGCCATCGCGGAAACGATGGTAATGGAGAACTGACGGTAAATCGCACCGGTAGAGCCCCCGAAGAAGGCCATTGGGATAAATACCGCAGACAGCACCATCGCGATACCGACCAGCGCGCCCTGGATCTGACCCATCGATTTACGGGTGGCTTCCTTCGGCGGCAGACCTTCTTCCGCCATCACGCGCTCGACGTTCTCGACCACCACGATGGCGTCATCCACCAGCAGGCCGATGGCGAGCACCATCCCGAACATCGTCAGGGTGTTTATCGAGTAGCCAAATATCGACAGGATCGCAAAGGTCCCGAGCAGAACAACCGGCACGGCAATCGTTGGGATAAGCGTCGCGCGGAAGTTTTGCAGGAACAGGTACATCACCAGGAACACCAGGATGATGGCTTCTACCAGCGTTTTAACCACTTCGTGAATCGAAATTTTGACGAACGGCGTGGTGTCGTACGGGTAAACGATTTTCAGACCTGACGGGAAGAACGGCTCCATCTTCTTCAGCTCTGCGCGGATCGCCGTGGCGGTGTCCAGGGCGTTAGCGCCTGTCGCCAGTTTGATACCCAGACCGGAAGCCGGTTTACCGTTAAACTTCGCGATGATGTCGTAGTTCTCACCGCCCAGCTCAACTTTCGCCACGTCGCGCAGGCGAACCTGCGAACCGTCCTGATTCACCTTCAGCAGAATTTTGCTGAATTCATCGGCAGAGGTCAGACGGGTCTGCGCGATGATCGAGGCGTTAAGCTGCTGGCCCTTCACCGGCGGCGTACCGCCTAACTGACCGGCCGCTACCTGGGCGTTCTGCGCTTTAATCGCGCTGATCACGTCAACCGGGGTCAGCTGGAAGTTGTTCAGCTTGTTCGGATCCATCCAGATACGCATCGCGTACTGGGAACCGAACAGCTGCACGTCACCCACACCGGAAGTACGGCTGATGGCGTCCTTCATGTTGGCGCCCACGTAGTCGGAAATATCCTCCTGCGTCATGGTGCCGTTGGTGTTGATAACCCCGACAACCATCAGGAAGCTGCTGGACGATTTCTCGACGCTCACGCCCTGCTGTTGTACTTCCTGCGGCAGCAAAGGCATCGCCAGCTGCAGTTTGTTCTGCACCTGAACCTGCGCAATGTCAGCATCCGTACCTGACTGGAAGGTCAGGGTGATCTGCACCGTACCGGTAGAGTCACTGTTTGAGGACATGTACATCAGGTTATCGATACCGTTCATGTTCTGTTCGATAACCTGGGTGACGGTGTCCTGCACCGTTTTCGCATCAGCCCCCGGGTAGGTTGCGGAAATTGTCACCGCCGGTGGCGCAATCGTTGGATATTGCGCGACAGGCAGCTTCAGGATCGCAAGTCCCCCGGCCAGCATGATGATAATGGCGATCACCCATGCAAATATGGGGCGATCGATAAAGAAATTAGGCATGTCTTAACGGCTCCTGTTTAAGTTAAGACTTGGTTTGTTCTGACTGGCCAGCGGCCGAAGCTTGTTGTTTATCGTCAGATTTCACTTCCTGTGCTTTAACCTGCGCGCCAGGACGAACTTTTTGCAAACCAGTAACAATCACGCGATCGCCATCTTTCAGACCTTCCGTCACCAGCCATTTATCGCCAATCGCCTGAGTGGCGGTGATATTGCGCGTTTCGACTTTGTCATCAGCCCCAACAACCAGCGCGCTCGCATCGCCGCGTGGCGTACGGGTCACACCCTGCTGTGGAACCAGAAGTGCGGTTGGATTTGTTCCTTCCTCCAGACGTGCGCGAACGAACATACCTGGCAGCAGATTTTTGTCAGGGTTCGGGAAAATCGCACGTAAGGTGATGGAACCAGTGGTCTGGTCGACCGTCACATCAGAGAATTCCAGGGTACCTTCCTGCGGGAACTTGATACCGTCGTTGGTAATCAGCTCCACTTTGGCTTTGCCGTTTTCCTGTTTCAGGGTGCCGTTAGCCAGCTCCTGTTTCAGGCGCAGGAAATCGTTGCTGGACTGCGTCACGTCAACGTAGATCGGATCGAGCTGCTGCACGGTCGCCAGCGCAGTGGTCTGACCGTTCTGCACCAGAGCCCCTTCCGTGACGGAAGACTTACCAATACGTCCGCTGATAGGGGAGGTCACTTTGGTATAGGCCAGATTAATGCGCGCGGTTTCGACGGCCGCTTTGGCTGCCACCACGGCTGCGTTAGCCTGCTGTGCATCTGCCAGGGCGGTATCGTAATCCTGTTGGCTGATGTACTTAGTGCCGAGCAGTTTTTGGTAGCGGTTCAACGTCAGCTGAGCAATTTTAGCCGCGGCCTGTGCTTTAGCCAGATCGCCTTTCGCGCTTTCATAAGACGCCTGATAGGTTGCGGGATCAATCTGATACAGAGACTCACCGGCCTTCACATCACCGCCTTCGGTGAAGTTACGCTTCAGGATAATGCCGCTAACCTGAGGACGCACTTCCGCAATGCGGTAAGCATTTGTACGGCCTGGTAATTCGGTGGTGATTTGTAGAGGTTCAGATTTGAGCGTCACGACGCCTACTTCTGGCGCCTGCTGAGCTCCTTGTTGAGCTGGTTTGTCGTCACATCCTGTTAGCGCTAAGCTGCCTGAGAGCATCAGAACGACCGCCAGAGGCGTTAACCCTCTGTTTTTGTTCATATGTAAACCTCGAGTGTCCGATTTCAAATTGATCAAGGGTCCTGAGTCTAAAACCCATTGCTGCGTTTATATTATCGTCATGCTATGGTACATACATTCACAAATGTATGTAAATCTGACTCCTGTAAATTCACCCACCTATGGCACGAAAAACTAAACAACAAGCGCTGGAAACCCGACAACACATTCTGGATGTGGCAATACGTTTGTTCTCGCAGCAGGGTGTTTCATCCACCTCGCTGGCGCAGATTGCTCAGGCTGCCGGTGTGACGCGAGGAGCGATTTACTGGCATTTTAAAGATAAGTCAGATCTGTTCAGTGAAATCTGGGAGCTTTCAGAGTCCAGCATTAGCGATCTCGAGAGTGAGTATCGGGCAAAATTCCCTGACGATCCACTCTCAGTATTGAGAGAAATATTAGTATATATCCTTGAAGCAACGGTAGTTGAAGAACGTCGCAGATTAATGATGGAGATTATTTTTCATAAATGCGAGTTCGTGGGCGAGATGGCGGTTGTGCAGCAGGCACAGCGCAGCCTAAGCCTGGAGAGCTATGACCGTATTGAACAGAACCTGAACCTGTGTATGCAGGCAAAACTATTACCGGCCAATCTCTTGACCCGACGAGCGGCAATCCTGATGCGCAGCTACATTTCAGGTCTGATGGAGAACTGGCTTTTCGCGCCGCAATCCTTTGACCTTAAAGAGGAAGCCCGCAGCTACGTGGCGATTTTACTGGAAATGCTGCAGCTCTGCCCCACGCTGCGCAGCGACGCGCCTTCGCTAACGCCCTGATCCCTTTCCAGGATTTATCTCAGAGGATAACGTTCGCGCTATTCTGCTTTCGGCGAGCGTGATATTCTTCACGCCGGACTATTTTCGGTCATCTTCTGACATCATTCACAACTATGCTGCCCATCAATCGCTCGCAACATCCTGTTTTTGCATTGCTCTTTGCGATGCTATTTTTCTTCGCCACGGCGCCGCTGACCTGGGCCCGCGCCGATAACAGCAACGATATTCCCTCGCGCGGCGATGTTCAGTCGCAGCTCGACACGCTGAACAAACAAAAAGATCTCTCCCCTCAGGAGAAACTCATCCAGCAGGATCTGACAGAAACGCTGGAAACGCTGGATAAAATTGAACGCGTAAAAGCAGAAACCGTCCAGCTTCGCCAGAAGGTGGCGCAGGCACCTGAAAACATGCGTAAGGCCACCGAAGCGCTGAATGCCCTCAGCGATGTGGATAACGACGACGAGACGCGCAAGACGCTCTCGACGCTCTCCTTACGTCAGCTCGAGTCCCGCGTGGCTCAACTGCTCGACGACCTGCAAACCGCACAGTCGGATCTCGCAACGTATAATAGCCAGCTTGTCTCTCTGCAGACCCAGCCCGAGCGCGTGCAAAACGCGATGTACGCCGCGTCTCAGCAGCTGCAGCAGATCCGCAACCGTCTGAACGGCACGACGGTCGGCGAAGGCACGCTGCGCCCGACGCAGCAAACCCTGCTGCTGGTTCAGCAGACCTTGCTCAATGCGCAAATCGAACAGCAGCGTAAAAGCCTTGAAGGGAATACGGTGCTGCAGGACACGCTTCAGAAACAGCGTGATTACGTCACCGCGAATATTAATCGCCTGGAACACCAGCTTCAGCTGCTGCAGGAAGCGGTTAACAGCAAGCGCCTGACGCTAACGGAAAAAACCGCTCAGGAAGCCGTATCGCCTGACGAAACCGCCCGCATTCAGGCGAATCCGCTGGTGAAACAGGAGCTCGAGGCCAACCACCAGCTTAGCCAGCGCCTGATACTGGCGACGGAAAACGGCAACTCGCTGGTTCAGCAAAATATCAAAGTGAAGAACTGGCTGGATCGCGCCCTGCAGGCTGAACGCAACATCAAAGAGCAGATTGCTGTTCTGAAGGGCAGCCTCCTGCTGTCGCGTATTCTCTACCAGCAGCAGCAGACGCTCCCGTCCGCCGACGAGCTGGAGGACATGACCAACCGCATCGCGGATTTACGTCTGGAACAGTTTGACGTCAACCAGCAGCGCGATGCCCTTTTCCAGAGCGATACTTTTGTCGCCAAAATTGAAGAGGGGCATTCAAGCGACGTTAACCCGGAAGTGCACGATGCGCTGCTCCAGGTTGTGGATATGCGTCGCGAACTGCTGGACCAGCTCAACAAGCAGCTGGGCAACCAGCTGATGATGGCCATAAACCTGCAGATCAACCAGCAGCAGCTGGTGAGCGTCTCGAAAAGTCTGCAGGAAATCCTGACCCAGCAGATTTTCTGGGTGAACAGCAACAAGCCGATGGACTGGGACTGGGTCAAATCCTTCCCTGAGACGCTGAAAACGCAGATCAAGAGCATGAAGATCACCGTAAACTGGGAGAAAGCCTGGCCTGCGGTAATGATTGCTTTCCTGGCCGGTTTACCGCTGCTGCTGATTGCCGGCCTGATCCGCTGGCGTCTGGGCTGGCTGAAAAAATACCAGGCGAAGCTGGCCTCCGAAGTAGGGCAGCTGCGCAACGATAGCCAGCTCCATACGCCAAAAGCGATTCTGATCGATCTCATCCGCGCCCTGCCGGTGTGCCTGATTATTCTGGCCGTGGGGCTGATTCTGCTCACCATGCAGCTCAACGTCAGCGACCTGCTGTGGGCGTTCAGTAAAAAACTGGCGCTGTTCTGGCTGGTGTTTGGCGTGTGCTGGAAGGTGCTGGAAAAAGACGGCGTGGCGGTGCGTCATTTCAACATGCCTGCGCAGCTGACCAGCCACTGGCGTCGGCAGATTGTGCGCATCAGCCTCGCGCTTCTGCCGCTGCACTTCTGGTCGGTTGTCTCTGAACTTTCCCCGCTGCATCTGATGGATGATGTGCTGGGCCAGCTGGTGATCCTGCTGAACCTGCTGCTGATTGCGATCCTGATGTGGCCGATGTGCCGTGACAGCTGGCGTGATAAAGAGTCCCACAATATTCGCCTGGTCACCGTGACGGTGCTGGCGATCATTCCGCTGGCGCTGATGGTGTTGACGGCAACGGGTTACTTCTATACCACGCTGCGCCTGTCCGGGCGCTGGATTGAAACGGTCTATCTGGTGATCGTCTGGAACCTGCTTTATCAGACCGTGCTGCGCGGCCTGAGCGTGGCGGCCCGCCGCATTGCCTATCGCCGCGCCATCGCGCGTCGTCAGCATCAGGTGAAAGAGGGGGCCGAAGGCGCTGAGCCGCAGGAAGAGCCGACCATCGCGCTGGAGCAGGTTAACCAGCAGACGCTGCGCATTACCATGCTGGTGATGATCGCCCTGTTTGCGGTGATGTTCTGGGCTATCTGGTCCGATCTTATTACCGTTTTCGCCTATCTCGATAGTATTACGCTCTGGCAATACAACGGTACCGAAGCGGGCGCTGCGGTCATGAAAAGCGTGACCATGGGTAGCCTGCTGTTTGCACTGGTGTCGTCGGTTGTAGCCTGGGCGCTGATCCGCAACCTGCCAGGCCTGCTTGAAGTGCTGCTCCTGTCACGTCTGAATCTCCGCCAGGGGGCGTCCTACGCCATTACCACGATCCTCAACTACGTGATCATTATTGTTGGGGCGATGACGGTCTTTGGCTCGCTTGGCGTCTCGTGGGATAAACTGCAGTGGCTGGCGGCGGCCCTCTCGGTCGGTCTTGGTTTTGGCCTGCAGGAGATCTTCGGTAACTTCGTGTCCGGCCTGATCATCCTGTTCGAACGTCCGGTACGTATCGGCGATACCGTCACTATCGGCACGTTCTCGGGAACTGTCAGCAAGATCCGTATCCGCGCTACCACCATTACCGACTTCGATCGTAAAGAGGTGATCATCCCGAACAAAGCGTTCGTGACAGAGCGTCTGATCAACTGGTCGCTTTCGGATACGGTAACGCGCGTGGTGATCCGCCTGGGCGTAGCCTATGGATCGGATCTGGATAAGGTGAAAGAGGTGTTGCTGAAGGCGGCGTCTGAGCATCCGAAAGTGATGCACGATCCGGCTCCGGCGGTGTTCTTTACCACCTTTGGGCCGAGTACGCTGGATCACGAGCTGCGTTTATACGTGCGTGAGCTGCGCGACCGCAGCTACACGGTGGATGAGCTTAACCGCTCTATCGATCGACTGTGCCGTGAAAACGATATTAATATCGCCTTCAACCAGCTTGAGGTTCACCTGCGTAACGAGAAAGGTGATGAGCATACGGAAGTGAAGCGCGACATTAAGGGCGACGACCCGACTCCGGCTTAATCTATTTTCCCTCTCCCCCTGGGAGAGGGTTAGGGTGAGGGGGAAGTTTCCCCTCAAAATCCCGCCGTACAATCTCCAGTGCCTTAAGCACCGTCCCGGCGGGGATCTCATGATTCTCCAGCAGCATAATCAAATCGACGGCCAGCTTGACCTCATCGGGTGCATTTTCCAGTGACATGGGTGTGGCTCCTGTTAACGGGTCAAACGTTCGATGACATGCTCAATCTCATCCAGCGCCTGACGGCAGCGGACTATACGTCCTTCCAGCGCGCTAATCTCGCGCATCAATAGCTGCTGCTCTTCCAGCGTTTCGCTGTGGTTCAGACGCACTTCGCGTTCGCGCTTCATCTCAAACAGCCGGCGCTCAAACTCCTGGTTCTCCAGCCGCTTGCGCTGCCATTTACCGAGTCCCGGCGAGGCGCTGTCCCAAGCGCGCAGCGGCCAGGCGGTAATCTCGCGATGCAGGGCGGTGATCTGCTCAGTGAGATGCTCTGCAAGCCACGCCACCTGCTCCTGCTGTTCACTCTCAACCGCATGGCGAAGCTCGTCGAGGTTCGTCTGCGCTTCAGCAAGGTAATCCTGAATGACGGTGCTGCGGGTACGAAAAAGCTGCCGGTCAAAGCGCGGCTTCAGCGTGGCGTGCCCCATTAGCGGCGTGGCCTGCTCCCGCAGAGCAATCAGCTGATTTTGCAGCCTCTCAAGAAGCAGTGCTGTTTTCAAGGCGCTCTCCAGTGGTAAAGTAGCCGTTCAGTTTGATAACGATTCGCATTATGAAGCGTACTATTTTAATCATCATTGGCTGGCTTGCGGTAGTGCTTGGCACGCTGGGGGTGTTTTTACCCTTGCTGCCGACCACGCCATTTATCCTGCTGGCGGCCTGGTGCTTCGCCCGCTCGTCGCCGCGTTTTCACCACTGGCTGCTATACCGCTCATGGTTTGGCGGCTATCTGCGGCACTGGCAAAAACACCGGGCCATGCCGCCCGGCGCGAAGCCGCGCGCGATCGCAGTGATTCTCATCACCTTCGCTATTTCATTATGGCTCGTGAAAATGATGTGGGTACGTATTCTGCTGCTGGCGATCCTGACCTGCCTGCTTTTCTTTATGTGGCGGATCCCCGTGGTTGATGAAAAGCAACAAAAGCACTGAAGCCTCATCATGGCTGTTGCAATTATCACGCGCAGCCAGTAAATTCGACCGTTTTCGAGCACAGGTGCGCCTGGTCAAAGGTTAAACAATTGTTGCCTTGGCCGACTCGTTGCGCGCTGTGAGTAACACTGTTTCATTTAGGCAAAACCGATGACCGCAACTGCACAGCAGCTTGAATATCTGAAAAACAGCATCAAAAGCATCCAGGACTATCCAAAGCCTGGCATTCTTTTCCGTGATGTCACCAGCTTGCTGGAAGACCCGAAAGCGTACGCGCTCAGCATTGAACTGCTGGTCGAGCGTTATAAAAACGCCGGGATCACCAAAGTAGTAGGTACCGAAGCCCGTGGCTTCCTGTTTGGCGCACCGGTTGCGCTGGCAATGGGCGTGGGTTTTGTGCCGGTGCGTAAGCCGCGCAAACTGCCGCGTGAAACCATCGCAGAAAGTTACGAACTGGAGTACGGCACCGATCAGCTTGAGATCCACGTTGACGCGATCAAGCCTGGCGACAAAGTGCTGGTGGTTGACGATCTGCTGGCGACCGGCGGCACCATTGAAGCGACCGTGAAGCTGATCCGCCGTCTGGGTGGGGAAGTGACCGACGCGGCCTTCATCATCAACCTGTTCGATCTCGGCGGTGAACAGCGCCTGGAAAAACAGGGTATTACCAGCTATAGCCTGGTGCCTTTCCCGGGTCACTAATCCCGGTTTTCACAACCTCGCTCAATGGGTGAGGTTGTGATAGCATTCCCCTCCATAAATTCACCTTCCAGCGTTGCAGAGCCTGCCCATGAGTTATCAGGTGTTAGCCCGTAAATGGCGACCACAAACCTTTGCTGACGTTGTCGGTCAGGAACATGTGCTGACGGCCCTGGCGAACGGCTTGTCGCTAGGTCGCATCCATCACGCCTATCTTTTTTCCGGCACCCGCGGCGTCGGCAAGACCTCTATTGCCCGTTTGCTGGCAAAAGGTCTTAACTGCGAAACCGGGATCACCGCCACGCCGTGCGGCGTGTGTGATAACTGTCGGGAGATCGAGCAGGGGCGTTTTGTCGATCTGATCGAGATCGACGCCGCCTCGCGCACTAAAGTGGAAGATACGCGCGACCTGCTGGATAACGTCCAGTACGCCCCGGCGCGCGGCCGCTTCAAGGTCTACCTGATCGATGAAGTGCACATGCTGTCGCGCCACAGCTTTAACGCCCTGCTGAAGACGCTGGAAGAGCCGCCCGCGCACGTGAAGTTCCTGCTGGCGACTACCGATCCGCAAAAGCTGCCGGTCACGATTTTATCGCGCTGCCTGCAGTTCCACCTGAAGGCGCTGGACGTTGAGCAGATCCGCGCGCAGCTTGAGCATATTCTTGATGAAGAGAAGATTGTCCACGAACCGCGCGCCCTGCAGCTGCTGGCCCGCGCGGCGGACGGCAGCCTGCGTGATGCGCTCAGCCTGACCGACCAGGCGATTGCCAGCGGTGACGGGAAGCTTTCCACCGAGGCGGTCAGCACCATGCTCGGCACGCTGGATGACGATCAGGCGCTGTCGCTTATCGAAGCGATGATTGCCGCCAACGGCGAACGCGTGATGTCGCTGGTGAATGCCGCCGCTGCCCGGGGTATTGAATGGGAAGGACTGCTGGTTGAGATGCTCAGCCTGCTGCACCGCGTGGCGATGCTGCAGCTTTCTCCGTCCGCCATCGGTGCGGATATGGCCACCATTGAACAGCGGATGCGTGAGCTTGCGCGCACCGTGCCGCCTGCCGACGTGCAGCTGTATTACCAGACGCTGCTGATTGGCCGCAAAGAGTTACCGTTCGCGCCGGACCCCAGGATGGGTGTTGAAATGACGCTGCTGCGCGCGCTGGCGTTTCATCCGCGTATGCCATTGCCGGAGCCGGAAGTGCCGCGGCAGTCTTTCGCGCCGGTCGCCCCTACGGCGGTGATGTCGCCGCAGCAGGTCCCACCGCAGACGACACCGCCGCCGCAGCAAAACGTGCCGCTGTCGGATGCCACCAGTTCGGTGCTTGCCGCACGCAGCCAGCTGCAGCGTGCGCAAGGAGTAACCAAACCAAAAAAGAGTGAACCGGCAGCGCCAGGAAGAGCGCGGCCGGTGAACAACGCCGCGCTTGAACGACTGGCCTCGGTAACGGAGCGCGTACAGTCGCGTCCGGCACCGTCCTCGCTCGAGCAGAGAGCCCCGGTGAAAGAAGAGGCTTACCGCTGGAAGGCAACCACCATCACCGAAGCGGTGAAGGAAGAGGTCGCCACGCCGAAAGCGCTGAAAAAGGCGCTGGAGCATGAAAAAACGCCGGAGCTTTCCGCGAAGCTTGCCGAAGAGTCCATCGCGCGCGACGCCTGGGCCGCCGAGGTCAGTAAGCTCCAGCTGCCGAAGCTGGTCGAGCAGGTCGCGCTGAACGCCTGGAAAGAGCAGGACGGCAATCAGGTACGTCTGCACCTGCGTCCGGGCCAGCGGCACCTCAATTCCCCTGGCGCGCAAAAGGCGCTGGCCGAGGCGCTCGCCGCATTACAGGGTGCGCCGGTTGAATTGACTATCATTGAAGATGATAATCCGGCAGTGAAAACGCCGCTTGAGTGGCGCCAGGCCATTTATGAAGAGAAGCTCGCGCAGGCGCGCGAGGCGATTATTGCGGATAACAACATTCAGACCCTGCGCCGGTTCTTCGACGCCGATCTGGATGAAGAGAGTATTCGCCCCATTTGATCGTGAGTCTGACTTACGGTTGTAATCCCTTAAACGTGAAAGAAGAGAGAAGCCTATGTTTGGTGGAAAAGGCGGTCTGGGTGGCCTGATGAAGCAGGCTCAGCAGATGCAGGAAAAAATGCAGAAGATGCAGGAAGAGATCGCTCAGCTGGAAGTCACGGGTGAGTCCGGAGCCGGTCTGGTCAAGGTGACCATCAACGGTGCGCACAACTGCCGTCGCGTTGAAATCGACCCGAGCCTGCTCGAAGACGACAAAGAGATGCTGGAAGATCTGGTTGCAGCCGCGTTTAACGATGCAGCTCGCCGTATCGACGAAACCCAGAAAGAGAAAATGGCCTCCGTTTCCAGCGGCATGCAGCTGCCGCCTGGCTTCAAGATGCCGTTCTGATGCAAACCAGTCCGCTGCTCACGCAGTTAATGGAAGCACTGCGCTGCCTGCCGGGCGTTGGCCCGAAGTCGGCGCAGCGCATGGCGTTTACGCTATTGCAGCGCGACCGCAGCGGCGGGATGCGCCTGGCGCAGGCTTTAACCCGCGCCATGTCAGAAATCGGTCACTGTGCGGATTGCCGTACCTTTACCGAGCAGGACGTGTGTAACATCTGCACGAACCCGCGTCGTCAGGAAAACGGCCAGATTTGCGTGGTGGAGAGTCCAGCGGACATCTACGCCATCGAACAAACCGGGCAGTTTTCCGGCCGCTATTTCGTGCTGATGGGGCATCTCTCCCCGCTGGACGGTATTGGCCCGGACGATATCGGTCTTGACCGCCTTGAACAGCGTCTTGAGTCCGAAACGATCAAAGAGGTGATCCTCGCCACTAACCCCACGGTGGAAGGGGAGGCAACCGCCAACTATATCGCCGAGCTGTGCTCGCAGTATGGCGTTGACGCCAGCCGCATCGCCCACGGCGTGCCGGTCGGCGGCGAGCTGGAGATGGTGGACGGCACCACGCTGTCACACTCTCTGGCCGGACGTCACAAGATTATTTTCTGACCAAACGGAGGCTGCGCGCGCGGCCTCCGCTTGAAAATTTCCCCCCGTATCCCCATCTCTCACTCAACGTTTTAAAACCCCATTAAATGGCATTGTTGAGGTCGACATAGATGAAAGGACAAGAAACCCGTGGTTTCCAGTCAGAAGTAAAACAGCTTCTGCACCTGATGATCCATTCCCTGTATTCCAACAAAGAAATTTTCCTGCGTGAGCTGATTTCCAACGCCTCGGATGCGGCGGACAAGCTGCGCTTCCGCGCGCTGTCTAACCCGGACCTGTACGAAGGCGACGGCGAGCTGCGCGTGCGCGTCTCGTTTAATAAAGAGAACCGCACTCTGACTATCGCCGATAACGGCATCGGGATGAACCGCGACGAGGTGATCGACCACCTCGGGACCATCGCGAAATCCGGCACCAAGGCGTTCCTGGAGTCCATGGGCTCAGACCAGGCGAAAGATAGCCAGCTGATCGGCCAGTTCGGCGTCGGTTTCTACTCGGCGTTCATCGTGGCGGATAAAGTCACCGTGCGCACCCGCGCGGCGGGCGACAGCGCTGAAAACGGCGTGCTGTGGGAATCCAAAGGGGAAGGCGAATACACCGTTGATGACATCACTAAAGCGGACCGCGGCACCGAAATCACCCTGCACCTGCGTGAAGGGGAAGATGATTTCCTGAACGACTGGCGCGTGCGCTCCATCATCAGCAAATATTCCGACCATATCGCCCTACCGGTTGAGATTGAAAAACAGGAAGAGAAAGACGGTGAAACCATCGTTTCCTGGGAGAAAATCAACAAGGCGCAGGCGCTGTGGACGCGCAACAAGGCTGAAATCAAGGACGACGAGTACAACGAATTCTACAAGCACATCGCCCACGATTTTACCGACCCGCTGACCTGGAGCCACAACCGTGTGGAAGGTAAGCAGGAGTACACCAGCCTGCTGTACATCCCGGCACAGGCACCTTGGGACATGTGGAACCGCGATCACAAGCACGGCCTGAAGCTGTACGTGCAGCGCGTCTTCATCATGGACGATGCCGAGCAGTTCATGCCGAACTACCTGCGCTTCGTGCGTGGTCTGATAGATTCCAACGACCTGCCGCTGAACGTCTCCCGTGAAATTCTGCAGGACAGCGCCGTCACCCGTAACCTGCGCAACGCCCTGACCAAACGTGCGCTGCAGATGCTGGAAAAACTGGCGAAAGACGATGCGGAAAAATATCAGACCTTCTGGAAACAGTTCGGTCTGGTGCTGAAAGAAGGCCCGGCTGAAGACATGGCGAACGTTGAAACCATCGCCAAACTGCTGCGCTTCGCCTCTACGCACACCGACTCCTCCGCCCAGACCGTGTCGCTGGAAGAGTACGTCTCCCGCATGAAAGAAGGGCAGGAGAAGATCTACTACATCACCGCCGACAGCTACGCCGCGGCGAAGAGCAGCCCGCACCTGGAGCTGCTGCGTAAGAAAGGTATCGAAGTGCTGCTGCTTTCTGACCGCATCGACGAGTGGATGATGAACTACCTGACCGAGTTCGACGGTAAGGCGTTCCAGTCCGTTGCCAAAGCCGACGAGTCCATCGACAAGCTGGCGGATGAAGTTGACGAAAGCGCGAAAGAAGCCGAGAAGGCGCTGGAGCCGTTCATTGATCGTGTGAAAACCCTGCTGGGCGAGCGCGTGAAAGAGGTACGTTTCACCCACCGTCTGACCGACACCCCGGCTATTGTCACCACCGATGCCGACGAAATGAGCACCCAGATGGCGAAGCTGTTCGCCGCGGCGGGCCAGGCGGTACCGGAAGTGAAATATATCTTTGAGCTTAATCCGGATCATCCTCTGGTGAAACGCGCGGCGGATACCCAGGACGACGCCTGCTTTGCCGAGTGGGTTGAACTCCTGCTGGATCAGTCCCTGCTGGCCGAGCGCGGCACGCTGGAAGATCCTAACCTGTTCATTAAACGTGTGAATGCGCTGCTGCTGGCGTAATTGACCACGCCTCCCCTGGTCTTCTCCCTCTCCCTGTGGGAGAGGGCCGGGGTGAGGGCAACAGACCGCACGACTCCAAATAATCACCCCTCATTAACCGTTTCAGCCTTCCTCCCTTCCTTGAGCGATGCCCGTTCTGGTGGTATTGTTTAGCGCTTTTGAAAAATTGAAACGACTTTTGAGGGGATTTTCGCAATGCGTATTATTCTGCTTGGCGCTCCGGGCGCGGGTAAAGGAACTCAGGCTCAGTTCATCATGGAGAAATACGGTATTCCGCAAATCTCCACCGGTGATATGCTGCGCGCCGCTGTTAAATCTGGCTCCGAGCTGGGTAAACAGGCGAAAGACATCATGGACGCAGGCAAGCTGGTGACCGACGAGCTGGTGATTGCTCTGGTTAAAGAGCGCATTGCTCAGGAAGACTGCCGTAACGGTTTCCTGCTGGACGGCTTCCCACGCACCATTCCTCAGGCTGACGCCATGAAAGAAGCGGGCATCAACGTGGACTACGTTCTGGAGTTTGACGTACCGGACGAGCTGATCGTTGACCGTATCGTTGGCCGTCGCGTACACGCTGCTTCTGGCCGCGTTTACCACATCAAATTCAACCCGCCTAAGGTTGAAGGCAAAGACGACGTGACCGGCGAAGAGCTGACCACCCGTAAAGACGATCAGGAAGAGACCGTGCGTAAACGCCTGGTGGAATACCATCAGATGACCGCGCCGCTGATCGGCTACTACACCAAAGAAGCGCAGGCGGGTAACACCAAATACGCCAAAGTTGACGGCACCAAAGCCGTGGCTGACGTACGTGCAGAGCTGGAAAAAATCCTCGGCTAATCGCGCGCCTCTCACCCGGTCTCCCGGGTGAGAAATATTCTCATCTTACCTATTACAGCAATGGGTTTCGTTTAAACGCATTTCCGCTACAATTGACAACCTATCAAATGGTTAAGAGGCGTGAATGAGTCAGGCGAAAACCGGCATCCTGCTTGCCAATCTGGGCACTCCAGAAGCACCTACATCAGACGCGGTAAAACGCTACCTGCGACAATTTTTAAGCGACACGCGCGTCGTGGATTTCCCGCGACTGCTGTGGTGGCCGCTGCTGCGTGGCGTCATTCTGCCGATTCGTTCCCCGCGCGTCGCCAAACTCTATCAGTCCGTCTGGATGGAAGAGGGCTCGCCGCTGATGGTCTACAGCCGTCGCCAGGAAAAAGCGCTGGCCGCCCGCCTGCCGGATATGCCCGTCGCGCTCGGCATGAGCTATGGAAAACCGTCCCTGGAAAGCGCGGTGGAATCCCTGCTGGCGCAGGGCGTGGACCATATCGTGGTGCTGGCGCTCTACCCGCAATACTCCTGCTCGACGGTGGCCGCCGTCTGGGACGAGCTGGCGCGAATACTGGCGACCCGCCGCCGCATTCCGGGCGTGACCTTTATTCGCGACTACGCGGATAACGATCTCTATATCAAGGCGCTCGCCAACAGCGCGCGCGCGTCGTTTGAAAAACACGGCGAGCCTGATCTGCTGCTGCTCTCCTATCACGGGATCCCGCAGCGCTTCGCCAATGAAGGGGATGATTACCCGCAGCGCTGCCGCGATACCACGCGCGAACTGGTCTCCGCCCTTGGCCTGCCGCCTGAGAAGGTGATGATGACCTTTCAGTCGCGCTTCGGCCGCGAGCCGTGGCTGACGCCATACACCGATGAAACCCTCAAAATGCTGGGTGAGAAAGGCGTGAAGCACATCCAGGTGATGTCGCCGGGCTTCTCGGCAGACTGTCTGGAAACGCTGGAGGAGATTGCGGTACAAAACCGGGAATTTTTCCTGGAGGCAGGCGGCGAAAAGTACGAGTATATTCCGGCGCTTAACGACTCGTCTGAGCATATCGACATGATGGTCTCGCTGGTAACGAACGGTCGCTAATCGCACTTCGGGCCGGGTTTGTGCTACCATTCCCGGCCCATATTCTTCGTACAGTTCAGACCATGAAATTTCCCGGTAAACGCAAATCCAAACACTACTTCCCCGTCGATGCCCGCGATCCGCTCCTGCAGCAAATCCAGCCTGAAAATGAAACCAGCGCGGCCTGGGTCGTCGGTATCGACCAGACGCTGGTGGACATTGAAGCGAAAGTGGATGATGCGTTTGTCGCCCGTTATGGTCTGAGTGCCGGCCACTCGCTGGTCATTGAAGACGACGTTGCCGAAGCGTTGTATCAGGAGCTGGTGCGCGAAAACCTGATTACCCACCAGTTCGCCGGCGGTACCATCGGCAATACCATGCACAACTACTCCGTGCTGGCCGACGACCGCTCGGTGCTGCTCGGCGTGATGTGCAGCAACATTGAAATCGGCGGCTACGCCTACCGCTATCTGTGCAACACCTCCAGCCGCACCGATTTGAACTACCTGCAGGGCGTTGACGGCCCGATTGGCCGCTGCTTTACCCTCATTGGTGAATCCGGCGAGCGCACCTTCGCCATCAGCCCGGGTCATATGAACAAGCTGCGCGCCGAGAGTATTCCGGAAGAGGTGATTGCGGGTGCCTCGGCGCTCGTGCTGACTTCCTATCTGGTGCGCTGTAAGCCGGACGAGCCGATGCCGGAAGCGACCATGAAGGCGATTGAGTACGCGAAGAAGAACGACGTGCCCGTCGTTCTTACGCTGGGTACTAAATTCGTTATCGCCGATAATCCTGAATGGTGGCAGGCGTTCCTGAAAGAGCACGTCTCGATTCTGGCGATGAACGAAGAAGAGGCCGAAGCGCTGACCGGCGAAAGCGATCCGCTGCTGGCCTCTGACAAAGCGCTGGACTGGGTGGATCTGGTGCTCTGCACCGCGGGTCCGGTTGGGCTGTATATGGCAGGCTTCACGGAAGAAGAGAGCAAACGCAAAACCCAGCACCCGCTGCTGCCCGGCGCGATTGCCGAGTTTAACCAGTACGAGTTCAGCCGCGGCATGCGTTATAAAGATTGCATTAACCCGCTGCGCATCTACTCGCACATCGCCCCTTACATGGGCGGACCGGAGAAGATCATGAACACCAACGGCGCGGGCGACGGCGCGCTGGCCGCGCTGCTGCACGACATTACCGCCAATGCCTACCACAAAACCAACGTGCCGAATTCCAGCAAGCATAAGTTCAGCTGGCTGACCTATTCGTCGCTGGCGCAGGTATGCAAGTACGCCAACCGCGTAAGCTATCAGGTGCTGAACCAGCACTCACCGCGCTTAACGCGTGGCCTGCCTGAACGGGAAGACAGCCTCGAAGAGGCTTATTGGGACAGGTAAAATCAAAACGGCAACCCAGGTTGCCGTTTTAGTGTTGATTCCCTCTCCCTGTGGGAGAGGGCAAGGGTGAGGGGACCAGATCGCACCAAACTTACCCCGTAACCGCCTCTTCAACCGGTGGTTTCTCCAGCAGCGTCAGCATGGTGTTGGCAATCTCGCGCTCGCCCATCACCACTTTATCTGCACCGCGCTCGGTAATGTACTCCACCTCGTCGTCATAGTGCGCCCGGGCGATAATCTCAATCGTTGGGCACTTCGCGCGCGCGGAGGCCACAATCTCACCCGCTTCATAGCCGTTGGGTATGGTCAGCAGCAGCCAGCGCGCGCAGTCCAGATGCGCCAGATTCATGATCTCTTCGTTCGCCGCGTTGCCCAGTACCGCACGAATACCGCGCTCGCGAAGCTCGTCGACGCGGGTGCGTGAGGTTTCAATCACCACCAGCGGAATGCCCTGCGCCATCAGCTTCTCGCCGAGCAGGCTGCCCACGCGGCCAAAGCCGACCAGCAGGGCATGATTGCAAATATCAACCGGGATCTGCTTCTCTTCTTCGATGGCTTCTTCAAGCGTCTGCTCTTCCAGCGTTTCGGTTTTATCGAGGTATTTTTCCAGCAGGGCAAACAGCACCGGGTTCAGCATAATCGACAGGATCGCCCCCGCCAGCACCAGGTTTTGTCCCGCCTGCGGCAGCAGGTTCAGGGCCATGCCCAGACCGGCCAGAATAAAGGCGAACTCACCGATCTGCGCCAGGCTGGCGGCAATGGTCAGCGCCGTCCGCGGGGAGTGGCCGAACATCCGCACCAGGAAGAAGGCGGCAAGCGACTTACCAAAAATAATGATCGCCAGCGTGCCCAGCACGGCCAGCGGCTGCTGGATCAGCACCAGCGGATCGAACAGCATCCCGACGGAGACGAAGAACAGCACGGCAAAGGCGTCGCGCAGCGGCAGGGTGTCGTGCGCCGCGCGGTGGCTCAGCTCGGATTCGTTCAGCACCATCCCGGCAAAGAACGCACCCAGCGCGAAGGAGACGTCAAACAGCTCAACGGCGCCAAAGGCGATACCCAGCGCCAGCGCCAGCACGGAGAGGGTGAACAGCTCGCGGGAGCCGGTCGCCGCGCTGCGGGACATGATCCACGGTACCAGACGGCGGCCCACCAGCATCATGATGGCGATAAACGCCACAACCTTACCGATGGTGATGCTCATATCCAGCGCCAGCGAGGCGAAGCCGACGTTGTCTTTTTCCATCATCCCGGCGACGGCGGGCAGCAGCACTAGCGTCAGGACCATAACCAGATCTTCAACAATCAGCCAGCCAATCGCGATCTGCCCGCGCTGGCTGTCAATCAGCTGTCTCTCCTCAAGCGCGCGCAGCAGCACCACGGTACTGGCGGTTGAGAGACACAGCCCAAATACGATGCCGGTCATTAGCGACCAGCTCAGCACGGCCGAAAGCGCCATCCCAAGCAGCGTCGCCACCCCTATCTGGGCGATCGCTCCCGGTATGGCAATCGACTTTACCGCCATCAAATCCTTCAGGGAAAAATGCAGACCGACGCCAAACATCAGCAGAATCACGCCCAATTCCGCCAGCTCAGGGGCCAGTTTGGTATCCGCAACAAAACCTGGGGTAAACGGTCCCGCCAGCACACCTGCCAGCAGATAACCGACAAGAGGAGAAATACGCAGTTTATTGGCAATCATGCCGAGGATAAAAGCGAGCACAAGTCCACCAACAATGGTGGTGATAAGCGGTGTGGCGTGGTGCATTCCGTCTCCTTTCGTTGTGGGTGTTCCTTTTTGGTGAAAAACCAAAAAACCGAGTAATAGTTTATGACAATTTTTACCCTTATGTTTATGAATAATTGTTGAAGTTTGAATAAAACAGCAATATGCACGTAAAAAAGCGCATTTTGATAAATTCAGCGAGTGGAGAAAGAAGAAACCCTTATGGCATCAGGGTGTCAGGCAGCCAAAGTCAAACTTTGGCTGCCCGTAATTTACGCTTTGTGGCGGTTATCAGGCAGGAATATGGTCAACATCCCAAGAAGTGGCAGGAAAGCGCAGATTTTATAAACCAGGAAGATGCTGGTGTGATCCGCAACCATCCCTAAAACCGCTGCCCCAAGCCCCCCCATGCCGAAAGCGAAACCGAAAAACAGTCCGGAAACCATACCGATACGTCCGGGCAGCAGCTCCTGGGCATAGACCAGAATGGCGGAAAACGCGGAGGCGAGGATAAAACCAATAATCACGGTTAAAATGCCCGTCCATTCAAGGCTGGCGTACGGCAAAATGAGGGTAAAGGGCGCCACGCCGAGGATAGAGCCCCAAATGACATATTTCCGCCCGATCTTATCACCCACGGGCCCGCCAATGACCGTACCGGCCGCGACGGCGAACAGGAAGGCAAACAGGTGGATCTGCGCGTTTTGTACCGATAATCCGAATTTTTGCATCAGATAAAAGGTGTAATAGCTGCTGATGCTCGCCATATAGAAGTATTTCGAGAAAATCAGCACCAGAAGGACGGAAACCGCCAGGATAACCTTATTGCGCGGCAGGGGATTGATAACCTTCGCTTTAGGTTTTCCTTTATTCACGCGATGCTGAGCGGCATACCAGCGGCTAATCTGTGCCAGCACGATAATCGCCAGCAGCGCGGCCAGAACAAACCACGCCACGTTGCCTTTACCGTACGGGGCAATAATCACCGCGGCCAGCAGCGGGCCGAGAGAGCTACCAAAATTACCGCCCACCTGGAAAAGTGACTGCGCCAGGCCATGACGACCGCCGGACGCCATGCGCGCCACGCGGGAAGACTCCGGATGGAACACGGACGAGCCGGTGCCTACCAGCGCGGCGGCAATCAGCACGGCTTCAAAACTCCCCGCCATGGCCAGCAGCACCAGGCCGCTTAAGGTAAAGCACATGCCAACCGGCAGCGACCACGGCATCGGGTATTTATCCGTCCAGTAGCCCACCACCGGCTGCAGCAGCGAGGAAGCCAGCTGGAAGGTCAGGGTGATCATCCCGATCTGCACGAAGGTTAACGAAAATTCGGACTGCAGCAGCGGGTAAATTGCCAGAATCAACGACTGGATCATATCGTTGAGCAGGTGCGAGAGACTGATTGCGCCTAAGACTTTAAAGGAGGTGCGCGACGCTGGCGCGTCCGGAACGGGCTGAGTTGATTCACTGATTGCCATAGAGAGAAGTACCACGTCTTTAGTTATTAGAGGTGCAGGGTGTAATTATTATCCGACTAACATACCCGCCCGGGACATTTGAAGAAAGTCGCAATTCTGAAAACTTATTTGTCTATTCTTATTAGTCACTGTAATTTCTGCCTTTGTCTATTGGTCAGGGAGAGAGAAGATGAAGTTAATGAAGCGGGGCGTCGCGCTGGCGCTCATCGCGGCGTGGGGTCTGGTAAGCCTGCCCGCGCAGGCGTATGAAAAAGACAAAACCTATAAAATCACCATTCTGCATACCAACGACCACCACGGCCATTTCTGGCGCAGTGAATACGGCGAATATGGCCTGTCGGCACAAAAAACGCTGGTGGACGGCATTCGTAAAGAAGTGGCGGCCCAGGGTGGCAGCGTGCTGTTGCTCTCAGGCGGCGATATCAATACCGGCGTGCCGGAATCCGACCTGCAGGACGCCGAGCCCGACTTTCGCGGCATGAATCTGATTGGCTACGACGCGATGGCCGTCGGTAACCATGAGTTTGATAATCCGCTCAGCGTGCTGCGTCAGCAGGAGAAATGGGCCAAATTCCCGTTCCTCTCCGCCAACATTTACCAGAAAAGCACCGGCGAGCGCCTGTTTAAGCCGTGGGCGCTGTTTAAGCGTCAGGATCTGAAGATCGCGGTCATCGGCTTAACCACCGACGACACGGCGAAAATTGGCAATCCCGAGTTCTTTACCGATATCGAATTCCGCAAACCGGCAGACGAAGCGAAGCTGGTGATTCAGGAGCTGCAGCAAAACGAAAAGCCGGACGTGATTATCGCCACCACCCACATGGGGCACTACGACAACGGTGAGCACGGCTCCAATGCGCCGGGCGACGTGGAGATGGCGCGCAGCCTGCCGGCGGGTTCGCTGGCGATGATTGTGGGTGGTCACTCACAGGATCCGGTTTGCATGGCGTCGGAGAATAAAAAGCAGGTGGACTACGTGCCGGGCACGCCGTGTGCGCCAGACCGTCAGAACGGTATCTGGATTGTGCAGGCGCACGAGTGGGGCAAATACGTAGGCCGGGCGGACTTTGAGTTCCGGAACGGCGAGATGAAGCTGGTGCATTATCAGCTCATTCCGGTCAACCTGAAGAAGAAAGTGACCTACCCGGACGGGAAGAGCGAGCGCGTACTTTACACGCCAGAAATCGCAGAAAACCAGCAGATGCTCTCCCTGCTGACGCCGTTCCAGAACAAAGGCAAGGCGCAGCTGGACGTGAAAATCGGCACGCTGAACGGGCGTCTGGAGGGGGACCGCAGTAAAGTTCGCTTCGTGCAGACCAACATGGGTCACCTGGTGCTGGCGGCGCAAATGGCGCGCACCGGGGCTGATTTTGGGGTGATGAGCGGCGGCGGTATTCGAGATTCCATCGAAGGTGGAAACATCACCTATAAAGACGTTCTGAAGGTGCAGCCGTTCGGTAACGTGGTGGTCTATGCCGACATGAGCGGGAAAGAGGTTGTTGAGTACCTGACCGCCGTGGCGCAGATGAAGCCGGATTCCGGGGCCTATCCGCAGTTTGCCAACGTGAGCTTCGTAGCGAAAGACGGCAAGCTTAACGACCTCAGGATCAAAGGCGAACCGGTTGACCCGGCGAAAACCTACCGTCTGGCGACGTTAAGCTTTAACGCCACCGGCGGCGACGGCTATCCGCATCTTGATAATAAACCGGGATACGTGAATACCGGCTTTATCGATGCGGAAGTGCTGAAGCAGTATATCGAGCAGAATTCGCCGATTGACGTGAATGCCTACGAGCCGAAAGGTGAGGTGAGCTGGCAGTAGCGTTGTGCGGCCTGATGCCCTCACCCAACCCTCTCCCACCGGGAGAGGGCACGAACACAAAAAAACGGTAACGCCTGTTACCGTTTTGCTTTTACCTCGTAGCCGCCACTGGGCAATTTTCTCAATCCCTGCGCGCAATATCCGCAAACTTCGCGTCCAGCATTTTCGCCAGGTCGCCCGCCGCCAGCTCAATATCCAGCCCGCGCTTGCCGCCGGATATAAAGATGGTGTCAAATTCCTGTGAAGGAGCATCGATCAGCGTCGGCAGGCGTTTTTTCTGTCCGAGCGGACTGATCCCGCCCACCAGATAGCCCGTGGTGCGTTGCGCCACCATCGGATCCGCCATATCCACCTTTTTCGCCCCCAGCGCTTTGGCGACCTTCTTCAGATCCAGCTGTCCTGCCACGGGAGTCACCGCGACGGCGAGGTGCTTCATATCGCCGTTCACCGCCACCAGCAGCGTTTTATAAACCTGGTCAGCGTTCAGCCCCAGCTTGCGCACCACTTCATCACCAAAGTTGGTTTCATTCGGATCGTGATCGTAGGTGTGGATCCGGAAAGAAATGTTGTTTTTTTCGAGTAATTTAACGGCGGGAGTCATAGCTATCCTTCTTACGACAGACAATTCATGCAGCCAGCATACGCCTGACGTTTGTCTAAAAAATAGCACCATCTTGCGCAATAGTATTGGCAGTGATGGTCACTTTGAGCGACAATCGGCTCAACCGAAGGTCTCCTTCGGCATAATAAAAACGATGAAATTCCTCTTTGACGGGCCAATAGAAATATTGGCCATTTTTTTATTTCAGCAACGACGGCAAGTTCCCTTCCCCGTACAAATGTAACGCCCCAACCGCCACCACGTAATGCCCCGCAGGTAAAGCATGCAGCGTCTCTCGCCAGGCTTTGTTACGCGCATTCATCAGCACATCATACAGCGATTCGCTGAACGTTGACGGTAACGCTAGCCTGCCGTCCGCGGGCGGCGCATCCAGCCACCAGCCAATCATCGTTTGCAGCAGGCGCGCGTTGGTGTGCCAGTGGGTCAGCGTATCGTCCAGCAGCATCAGGCCGTCGTCGGGAAGCTGCCGCAGAAGCGCAATCTGGCTGTCCGTCCCTTCCAGCTCGATGATGGGCAGACGGCGCGCCCTTGCCGCGTTCAGCAACTGGTAATCAATGCCGTAGTCACCGCGCAGGCCCAGACGCTGCGCCTGCGTGGCCTGCAGTATCATCGCGATTTGCCACAGCGGCAGGGTGTCAATCATGGAGAGCGAGACGCCCGTTTCATCGGCGACGCGCGTCAGTTCCGCAAGCTGTGTTTCATCCAGACGTTCCGCCAGGGTGAGATCGCTTTCGAGCCCGGCAAACGGCGACTCCTGACCCGAAATGTCCGCCTCAACGACCAGCGCGTCGGCGTGTTTAAGCAGTTTTATCAGGCCCGGAGGCAGGGGAGACATATCCTGCGTGCCCATATGGATGCTGCCGACCAGGTGCAGGTGTTGCCCGCCGGGAAGCGAGATATCCAGACCGGGCCAGGCGTAACGGCGAGGGAAAAGGGCGCGAAACGATGTTTTTATACGATGAAACAGACCCATACGCGCTCCATAAACGGAAAGGTTCATGCTAGCGCGTACGGGTACAAGGTTCAATCCTTCGGTTTAAACCGCAACAGCCGATTGGCGTTGCTGACCACGGTGATGGAGGAGAGCGCCATTGCCGCACCCGCGACCACCGGGTTAAGCAGCGTGCCGGTCAGCGGCCACAAAATGCCGGCAGCAATCGGGATGCCGAGCGAGTTATAGATAAACGCCCCCAGCAGGTTCTGCTTCATGTTACGCAGCGTGGCTTTTGAAATGGCCAGCGCGTCGGCAACGCCCATCAGGCTGTGGCGCATCAGCGTGATGGCTGCGGTTTCGATGGCGACATCGCTCCCGCCGCCCATTGCGATCCCCACGTCCGCCTGGGCCAGCGCCGGGGCATCGTTGATGCCGTCGCCGACCATCGCCACCTCACGACCCTGGCTTTGCAGTTTCTTGATGGCGTCCGCTTTGCCGTCCGGCAGTACGCCTGCAATGACCTCATCAATACCGGCCTCTTTTGCGATGGCGTTGGCAGTGGTCGGGTTATCCCCGGTCAGCATCACCAGACGGTAGCCCGCACGGTGCAGGCGCTGTAAGGCATCCACGCTGTCCTGGCGAAGCGGATCGCGCACGGCCAGCAGCGCGGCGGCTTTGCCATCCACCGCCAGCAGAACCGGGGTGGCGCCCTGTGACGCCTGCTCCTTCAGCTCGTTTTCCAGCGCGGCGGTATCAATACCGTTTTCATTGAGCAACGCCTGATTGCCCAGCAGCAGCGCGTGACCTTCTGCTTCACCGCTCACGCCGAGCCCGCGCAGGGTGCGGAAATTGCTCACCTGCGGCAGGGCAGACGCATTGGCTTTATCGAGAATGGCGCGCGCCAGCGGATGGCTTGAGCCTTGCTCCAGCGCGGCGGCAAGCCGAAGCGCCTGTTCTTCGGTAATGCCAGCGGTCGTAACGGCGACCACCTGTGGTTTACCTTCGGTCAGCGTGCCGGTTTTATCAAACACCAGCGTGTCCAGGGTGCTGGCCCGCTGCAGCGCGTCCGCGTCCCGCACCAGTACGCCAAATTCGGCCGCGCGGCCTACGCCGGAGATAATCGACATCGGCGTCGCGAGGCCCAGGGCGCAAGGACAGGCGATGATCAGCACCGTGGTGGCGATTACCAGGGTATACACAATCTGCGGTGCCGGGCCGAAAAAATACCAGATAGCCGCGCTCAGCAGGGCAATGCCGACCACCACCGGCACAAAAATGGCCGAGATTTTATCAGCAAGCTGGCCTATCTCCGGCTTGCTGCTTTGCGCCTGGCGCACCATGCGGATAATACGCGACAGCGTGGTGTGGCTGCCGACGGCACTGGCGGTGAACAGCACGCTGCCGTCCTGCACCACCGTACCGGCATGCACGGCGTCGCCATCTGATTTCTGCTGGGGAATAGGCTCCCCGGTCAGCATCGCTTCATCCAGCCAGGCTTCGCCCTGGGTTATCTTACCGTCAACGGGAACGCGGTCCCCCGTGGTCAGACGCAGCGTCATGCCGGGCTGAACCTCAGCCAATGGAACGCTCTTTTCCCCCTCGTCCGTGACCACGCGGGCCGTCGGCGGGGTTAAATCAAGCAATCTTTCCAGCGCTTTCGATGAGCGCTGGCGGGCGCGGGCTTCCAGCATATGGCCTAAGTTGATCAGGCCGATAATCATTGCGCTCGCTTCATAATAGAGATGCCGCGCTTCCATCGGGAACCACTGGGGCCAGACGTTCACGCTCATCGAATAGAGCCACGCCGCGCCGGTACCGAGCGCAACCAGCGTATCCATCGTCGCGGTGCGGTTTTTCAGGCTCTTCCAGGCGCTGGTATAGAAATGACCGCCTGCGAATACCATCACCGCCAGGGTAATCAGACCGATCGCCAGCCACAGGGTGCGGTTGTCAGCGGTGACCATCATATTGTCACCCATCATGCCCCACACCATCACCGGAATACCCACCAGCAGGGCGACAATCGCCTGCCAGCGGAAGCGCTTCATGGTGGCGATAGCCGTTTCCTGCTGGCGCTCGCGACGCTCGGCATCGTCTTCGATGGCCTCCGCGCCGTAGCCCGCTTTCTCAACGGCCTGCACTAACTCTGCGGCGGAGGCGCTGCCCATCACCAGCGCAGTACGCTCCGCAAGATTGACCCGTGCCTGGGCGACGCCCGGTACCGCCTGCAGGGCGTTTTGTACCCGGGAGACGCAGCTGGCGCAGCTCATGCCGTTGATCAGCAGCTGTTGGCTGTCATCAATATCATCCGCTGCCGGAAGCTCAGGAGTGGCCGCTGTCAGTGCTTCCGACGGGGATGATGACTCTGCCAGCGGTTTAGCCTTTGGGTGGCTTAACTCCGCCCCGTAACCGGCCTGCTTGATAGTATCAATCAGCGCATCCGCGCTGGCGCTGCCGGTCACGGCCGCATGATCGATAGTGACGTCAGCGCTTTCCACATCAGGGCGCTGTTCCAGGCTTTCTTTAACGCGTTTGACGCAGTGGCCGCAGGAGAGGCCGTCCAACGTCAGGTCGATAGTGTGAGACATAACAAAACTCCCGTATAATATATTGGTCAGTTGTTGACCGGAGTAACGCTTTTCGCTAACTGTTATGAAGGTTAAACCTTCCATCAAGGGGAAGGTCAAGGGGGAAATGTGAATATCAGTGACGTGGCAAAAAAAACCGGCTTAACCAGCAAAGCGATCCGCTTTTATGAAGAGAAGGGGCTGGTCACGCCGCCGCTGCGCAGTGAAAACGGCTACCGCAGCTACACGCAGCTGCATCTGGATGAGCTGACGCTGCTTCGCCAGGCAAGACAGGTTGGGTTTAATCTGGAAGAGTGCGGCGAGCTGGTTAACCTGTTCAACGATCCGAAGCGTCACAGCGCCGACGTGAAAAAACGCACGCTGGAAAAAGTGGCCGAAATTGAACGCCACATCGTCGAGCTGCAGGCGATGCGCGAACAGCTGCTGCAGCTCGCGGACTCCTGTCCGGGGGATGACAGCGCCGACTGCCCGATTATCGATAATCTTGCCGGCTGCTGCCACCGTAAAACCCACGCTTAGCAGGCTTTCACCCGCAGGGTAATGCCTTCCACGGCAATGACCTCCACCCGCGTGCCGGCGCTGAGGTCATCGTCGGCCACCACCGGCCACGAGCTGTCGCCCACCCGCATGTGTCCGCGTCCGTTCACCAGCGCGGTGTCGAGCGTAAAACGCTTGCCGACAATCTGCTGTCCGCGCTGGTTAAGGTGGGCGTCGACCGGTTTCTGCTCTTTGACCCGCCGGTTAAGCCAGCGCCACCACAGCCAGGCGGCCACCAGCGTCAGCGCGGCGAACAGCGCGCCCTGCCACGCCCAGTCCAGGGGAAGGATCCAGACCAGAAGACCCGTAATGACGGCGGCAACACCGCTCCAGAGCAGGTAGCCGTTGCCGCCCAGCATCTCCGCCGCCAGCAATAAGCCGCCGAGGCTTAGCCAGAAGGCGTGAGGATGTGCAACAATCAGCTCAATCATTTTTTACGCTCGTTTCCGCTGTCCTTGATCAGTTCGGCTATGCCCGCGATAGAGCCCATCAGGCTGCTGGCGTCCAGCGGCATCATCACCACTTTGCTGTTGTTCGCGGAGCCGATCTCTTTCAGCGCGTCGGTATATTTTTGCGCAACAAAGTAGTTCACGGCCTGGATATCACCGGCGGCAATCGCCTCGGACACCATCTGGGTGGCGCGGGCTTCCGCTTCGGCTGAACGTTCACGCGCTTCCGCCTGTAAAAACGCGGACTGACGGTCGCCTTCCGCTTTCAGGATCTGCGACTGTTTTTCCCCTTCCGCTTTGAGGATCTCCGCCTGGCGTACCCCTTCGGCTTCCAGAATGTAGGCGCGCTTGGTTCGCTCGGCCTTCATCTGGGCGTTCATGGAGGCGATCAGCTCCGCCGGTGGGCGCACGTCGCGGATCTCGATGCGGGTGACTTTGATCCCCCACGGGTTGGTGGCCTCATCGACAATGTGCAGCAGGCGGGTGTTAATGCTGTCGCGCTGGGAAAGCATCTCGTCCAGCTCCATCGAGCCGAGCACGGTACGGATGTTGGTCATCGTCAGGTTGACGATCGCCAGCTCCAGGTTGCTGACTTCATAGGCCGCCTTCGGCGCGTCAATCACCTGAATAAAGCACACGGCGTCGATGGTGACGTTGGCGTTATCCTTTGAGATCACTTCCTGGGAAGGAATGTCCAGCACCTGTTCCATCATGTTGATCTTGCGTCCAATTCTGTCCATGAACGGGACAATCAGGCTTAAGCCGGGCTGGAGCGTGTTGGTGTATCGGCCGAAACGCTCGACGGTCCACTGATAACCCTGAGGGACAATTTTGACGCCAGCGCCCACGATAACCAGCGCAACGAAAATAAGGACGGGAACAACGATAAGCATAAAAACCTCCTGTTTTGCATGCCGTGATGAGTGAAAGTGTGTGTTTATTGCTCGTAAGTATAGGTAAAGTCAGAGATGAAGCCATCACCCGCTTCGGCAATGGCTTTGGATAATCCCTGGTAGTAATTCTCCAGCCCCAGCGCTTCGATGCGCTGGATCTGTTCGCGAATGGGGGCGCAGAACAGAACGGCATTTCCCGCCTCAACGCGTTTGTTATTCGGTGGAAGGTCGCCCGCGATGGCTTTAAACCAGGTTCTGATGCCCTGCTTTAAATTATGCGGCGCTTTTGCCAGGTTATCCATGCCCGTCAGGATCTGCAGAGTAGGGAACTCATCGGCCTGCACGGCGGTTTTCATGCGCGCAAAGAACTGGCTGAACAGCTCGAACGATCCCAGATCGGTGACGCGGGGTTTGGTCGTTTTACCGTTTTTATTGCCGATTTTGCCTGCCGCTGACGCCGCGGCCGGAACCGCATTCACCTTTTCCAGCTCCAGCCCGAATAACAAATTACAGTGCGCACGGCGCGCTTTCAGCGGGTAGGACATCAGGACCTCAATGAACCGGGTGGCTTTCACATCCGCAAGATCGTGGTTGATAAGCCACTGTGTGCGTGAAAATTCCGCCGGAGAGACGAACCAGTCCGGCACTTCATTGAAGCGTTTTGATTTGCCTTTACCGTCAAATTCAAGGAAGTGTGTCCCGTTGTCGAAGGCGAAATAGCAATTTTTGAAGCTGCCGATCGTGGTGTTCACGATGAGCGCCTTCTTAACAAAATCGACCACCTCTGCACCTATCACAAAACGCGTGAGTTCCGACGATTTGATGACTTCCATTAATGTTTCGACATCAGGAACACCAGGCTTCAGGGAAGGAAACTCATAAAAGATATGTGCCATGCTGCATACTTCCTGTAGTGATGGTGGTGACAATTTATAAACAAAAAGTTTAACACTTGCTTCAGCGTGAGGCTATTCGCGCTGTGCGGGCGAAAGGATTATGCTACAGGCGGTTATTACACGAAGCGGTTAACGGAAGCGCAATGAACGATAAAAAAAACCTTTTGCATCTCAGGGACGTCGGGTTTCGAGTCGGGGAAAACACGATCCTGCAGCACGTCGGGTTTAGCCTGTCGCCGGGCGAGTTTAAATTAATCACGGGTCCCTCAGGCTGTGGGAAAAGCACGCTGCTGAAGATTGTGGCTTCACTCCTCAGCCCGACGGAGGGAGCCATTCTGTTTGAAGGCGAGGATATCGCGTCGCTTTCCCCGGAAAGCTATCGCCAGCAGGTCTCGTACTGCGTGCAAACGCCCGCGCTTTTTGGCGATACGGTTTACGACAACCTGATTTTCCCGTGGCAAATTCGCAATAAAACGCCGGAGCCGGAAACGTTTACCCACGATCTGGCCCGCTTTGGCCTGGCGCAGGAGACGCTGACCAAATCCATCAACGCGCTGTCGGGCGGCGAAAAGCAGCGGGTCTCGCTGATCCGCAACCTGCAGTTTTTACCGAAGGTGCTTTTGCTGGATGAAATAACCAGCGCGCTTGATGACGTTAACAAGCGCAACGTCAACGAGATAATTCATCGCTACGCCCGGGAGCAGAACATTGCCGTGCTGTGGGTGACGCACGACGCTAACGAAATAACCCATGCGGATGACGTGATTACGCTCCAGCCGCACGGCGGAAAAATGCAGGAGGCAAACCGTGGGTGAACATAACATTACCAACGAATCTCTGGCCTTTTCGATGGTGCTGGTGCTGATTGCGATTGTGGTCAGCTACCGGGAAAAGCTGGGGCTGGAAAAAGATATCGTGTGGAGTATCTGCCGCGCGGTGGTTCAGCTCATCATCGTCGGCTATGTGCTGAAGTATATCTTCAACGTTAACCACGCGGTGCTGACGCTGCTGATGGTGCTCTTTATCTGCTTTAACGCGGCGTGGAATGCGCAAAAGCGCAGTAAATACATTGATAAGGCGTTTGTTTCATCGTTTATCGCGATTACCACCGGAACGGCGCTCACGCTGGCGGTGCTGGTACTTTCCGGCTCGATTGAGTTTACGCCGATGCAGGTTATCCCTATCTCGGGGATGATTGCGGGGAACGCGATGGTGGCCGTTGGGCTCTGTTACAACAATCTCGGCCAGCGTTTCAGCAGCGAACAGCAGCAGCTGCAGGAGAAACTAAGCCTGGGGGCGACGCCTAAAGTGGCCTCGGCGCGGCTGATTCGCGAAAGCATTCGCTCATCGCTGATCCCGACCGTGGATTCCGCCAAAACGGTGGGGCTTGTGAGCCTGCCGGGCATGATGTCGGGGCTGATTTTTGCCGGTATCGATCCGGTAAAAGCGATTAAGTACCAGATCATGGTGACGTTTATGCTGCTTTCCACGGCAAGCCTGTCGACCATCATTGCCTGCTACCTGACCTATCGGAAGTTCTACAACGCGCGCCACCAGCTGGTGGTGACGCAGTTGAAAAAGATGGGGTAATATCGGCATTTCCAGGCCCGGTAAGGCGAAGCCGCCACCGGGCTTTTTTATCAATACAACAGCGCGTAAAGCTGACGACGATACTTCGACGCCAGCGCGTCTCCGGTGCCCAGCGCGGCCAGGATCTCCTGGAACATCTTGCGCGCCTGACCGTCTGCGGCGGCTAAATCTTTTTGCAGATGGCTGAAAAGCAGCTCAAGCGCTTCTTCGTTACGCCCCACCTGATGCAGCTGCAGCGCAAGCTGGCTTGCCAGCGCGGCATCTGCCGGGTTGTCGGCTACCTGCTGCTGCAGCTGCTGAATTTCCGGGGTGTCCGCCGCCTGCTTCAGGAGCTCAATTTGTGCAACCAGCCCCTGATAGCGGGTGTCCTGATCCTGGAGCGGAACCGTTTTGAGTACGGCTTCCGCGTCTTCTGAGCGGTGCAGGGCGATCTGCGTTTCCGCCAGCAGCAGGCCAATCTGGCTGTTCTGATTCGACAGCTGCCACGCCTCTTTGAGCAGCGGCAGCGCTTCGTCGTATTTGCCTTCCTGCATCAGCGCCATGCCTTCCTGCGCTTTCAGCTCTTCTTCGCGCGGCAGCACTTTATCCAGCAGGGCGCGAATCGCCTCTTCCGGCTGCGGCCCCTGGAAACCGTCAACAGGCTGGCCGTTCTGGAACAGATAGACGGTAGGGATGGCGCGCAGGCCAAACTGAGACGCTACCATCGGCTCGGCGTCGCAGTCCAGCTTGGCGAGAATGAACTGACCGTTGTACTGGGCGGCAAGGCTTTCCAGCACCGGCGTCAGCTGCAGGCAGTGTTGGCTGCGTTCAGACCAGAAGTAGAACAGGACCGGTTTGGTCATCGACTGTTCAAGAGTCTGTTGCAGGTTAGCTTCTGTGATATTGACGATATTCTGTACGGACATGCGGCTTTCTCTTTTGTCGGTTTGTTCTTTACATGGGGATGAGCGTCGTCGCTTCAACTCAACCGCGCAAAATTTTGTCCATCATCCTGCCCGGCAGCAGGCGTTTTAACCAGCCTACGGCATGGGTGACCAGCGTTACCGGATAGCGCATTTTGGGATGGTCGCTCTCAAAAGCATGGCGCACTTTGGCCACCACCGCTTCGGGCCCGAGGGTAAAACGCGCGGCGATGCCGGGGTTCTCGACCGGTTTATCCGCCTGGGTCTGGTTCACGTTTTCGGTAAAGCGGGTGCGGATCGGGCCGGGCTCAATCAGGCTGACCTTAATGCCGCTGTGGCGTAACTCCATGCGCAGGGCGTCGGACCAGGCCTCCAGCGCATATTTGCTGGCGGCGTAGGCGCCGCGGCCCGGGGTGGAAATCAGTCCCATCACCGACGACGTCATCACGATGCGCCCTTCACCGTGCGGCAGCATCGCGGGGAGCAGACGCATGGTGAGCTGATGCACGCCGAAGAAGTTGGTCGAAAACTGCTTCTCCAGCGTTTCGCGGGTGAGGGTATCCAGCGGGCCATACACGCCGTAGCCGGCATTATTAAAGAGCCCGTACAGACGATTACCGGTCAGCGCGATCACCTCATCGGCGGCGCGCTCAACGCTTTCCGGCGAGTCCATATCCAGCAGCACGCCGGTAAAGCCCAGACCGTTCATGCGTTCGACGTCGTCAGGTTTACGACAGGCCGCCAGAACCCGAAACCCCTGGCGCTTCAGTTCGAGCGCGCTTTCCAGGCCGATTCCACTGGAACATCCTGTAATTAAGACCGATTTTTGCATAACTTTACCTGTCAGGATCTCCGCTTAATCAGGAGTCATGTTTAACTAAAGGAGCCAGCCGCGTTGCCATCCAGTCGGCAATAAACGGCTGCGCATCGCGATTGGGGTGGATCCCGTCGTCTTGCATCCACTGGGGTTTGAGATAGACCTCTTCCATGAAAAATGGCAGCAGCGGAATATCAAACTCTTTGGCAAGCTTAGGGTAGATCGCGCTAAAGGCCTCATTATACCGACGACCGTAGTTGGCGGGCAGGCGAATTTGCATCAGCAGCGGCTGGGCGTTTGCCGCCTTGATGTCCTGCAAAATGGTACGCAGCGTTTGCTCGGTTTGCTGAGGCTGGAAACCGCGCAATCCATCATTACCGCCAAGCTCAACCAGCACCCAGCGCGGCTTATGCTGTTTGAGCAGCGCAGGCAGGCGCGATAAACCCTGCTGCGAGGTATCGCCGCTGATGCTGGCGTTGATTACAGCGGTCTTGCTTTGCCATTTGTCATTGAGCAGGGCGGGCCAGGCCGCGCTGGCCGCCATGCGATAGCCTGCGCTCAGGCTGTCGCCGAGAACCAGTAACGTGTCCGCTGCCGCCGCGCGGAAGGTCATCAGAATCAAAAACAGGAAGGGCAAATGCCAGCGGAAAACAGTGTTGAAGTTCATCATCTTAAGAAGTCCGTCGGTCAGGGGGAGCACGAGCTTTCCATCCTTACTGGAGTTGAACTCGTTGTCAAACGCGCTGAAACCATCGCGCTGATTGGCGAATCCGGTTCCGGCAAGTCCACGCTGCTGGCGATTTTGGCCGGTCTGGACGACGGCAGCAGCGGCGAGGTCCATCTTGTCGGACAGCCGCTGCATCAGCTTGATGAAGAGGCGCGGGCCGCGCTGCGCGCGCGTCACGTTGGTTTTGTCTTTCAGTCCTTTATGCTGATCCCGACCCTGAACGCGCTGGAAAACGTCGAGCTCCCGGCGCTGCTGCGCGGTGAAAATAGCCGTGAAAGCCGCGCTCACGCGAAGGCGCTGCTGGAACAGCTCGGTCTGGGGAAACGTCTCAACCATCTTCCCGCCCAGCTTTCCGGCGGTGAGCAGCAGCGCGTGGCGCTGGCCCGCGCGTTTAACGGCCGCCCTGAGGTGCTGTTTGCCGATGAGCCTACCGGCAACCTTGATCGTAACACCGGAGACCGGATTGCCGACCTGCTGTTTTCGCTCAACCGCGAGCACGGCACTACGCTTATCCTTGTGACCCACGATCCGCAGCTCGCCGCGCGCTGCGACCGTCGTCTGCGGCTGGTGAACGGCGTTCTGCAGGAGGAAGCATGATTACCCGCTGGTTCTGGCGCGAGTGGCGCTCCCCCTCGCTGCTGATTGTCTGGCTGGCGCTAAGCCTGGCAGTGGCCTGCGTGCTGGCGCTCGGCAGCGTCAGTGACCGCATGGAAAAAGGGCTCAGCCAGCAGAGCCGGGAGTTTATGGCGGGGGACAGGGCGCTGGAAAGCTCCCGCCCCGTGCCGTCGGGCTGGATTGAATCAGCGCGCAAAGAAGGGCTGAAGGTGGGGGAACAAATCACCTTCCAGACCATGACCTTCGCGGGCGACACGCCGCAGTTGGCGAGCGTCAAGGCCGTCGATGATATCTACCCGATGTACGGTGACTTACAAACCAGTCCGCCAGGGTTAAAGCCGACGCCCGGTACGGTGCTGCTGGCATCGCGTCTGATGGCGCTGCTGAACCTGAAACCTGGAGACAGTATCGACGTCGGCGACGCCACGCTGAAAATCGCCGGGGAAGTGGTGCAGGAGCCCGACGGCGGTTTTAACCCGTTCCAGCTTGCGCCTCGCCTGCTGATGAACACCGCGGATGTCGCGGCCACCCATGCCGTACAGCCGGGCAGCCGCGTCACCTGGCGCTATAAGTTTGGCGGCACGCCCGCCCAGCTTGCCGCTTATGAAAAATGGCTTATGCCGCAGCTCAAACCAGAGCACCGCTGGTACGGGCTGGAGCAGGACGAGGGGGCGCTCGGTAAATCTCTGGAGCGCTCTCAGCAGTTCCTGCTGCTGTCGGCACTGTTAACCCTGCTGCTGGCGGTGGCGGCGGTGGCCGTGGCGATGGGGCACTACTGCCGCAGCCGCTACGACCTGGTGGCGATCCTCAAAACCCTGGGGGCGGGCCGGGCGCAGCTGCGCAAGCTGATTGTCGGCCAGTGGCTGATGCTTCTGGTTCTGTCGGCGCTGACCGGCGGCATAATGGGGCTGCTGTTTGAAAAACTGCTGATGGTGATGCTGAAACCGGTGCTCCCTGCCGCATTGCCGCCTGCCAGCCTCTGGCCGTGGCTGTGGGCGATGGGCGCGATGACGGTGATCTCGGTGCTGGTGGGGCTCCGACCCTACCGCCTGCTGCTCGCCACGCAGCCGCTGCGCGTGCTCCGTAACGATGTGGTGGCGAACGTCTGGCCGCTGAAGTTCTACCTTCCGGTGATTATTGCGGTGGCGGTGGGGCTGCTGGCGTGGCTGATGGGGGGCAGCACGCTGCTGTGGGCGGTGCTGGCCGGGGCGGTTGTGCTGGCGCTGCTGTGCGGTGTGCTGGGCTGGATCCTACTCAACCTCCTGAAAAGGGTGACGGTAAAATCGCTGCCCGTGCGCCTGGCGGTCAACCGACTGCTGCACCAGCCCTGGTCTACGCTCAGCCAGCTGTCGGCGTTCTCGCTGTCGTTTATGCTGCTGGCGCTACTGCTGGTGCTGCGCGGCGATCTACTCGATCGCTGGCAGCAGCAGTTGCCGCCTGAAAGCCCGAACTATTTCCTGATCAATATCGCGCCTGAGCAGGTTACGCCGCTGAAGGGCTTCCTGTCGGAGCATCACATCGTTCCCGAGTCGTTCTATCCCATCGTTCGCGCGCGTCTGACGCAGATCAACGGGCAGCCAACGGAGGGGAATAAGGACGAGTCGCTTAACCGCGAGCTGAACCTCACCTGGCAGGAGAAACGCCCTGACCACAACCCGATAACCGCCGGCACCTGGCCGCCGAAAGCGGGGGAAGTGTCGATGGAGGAGGGGCTGGCGACGCGGCTGAACGTGAAGCTGGGGGACAGCGTCACCTTCACAGGCGATACGCAGGATTTCACCGCGAAGGTCACCAGCCTGCGTAAGGTGGACTGGGAGAGCCTGCGGCCCAACTTCTTCTTTATCTTCCCGCCGGGTGCGCTGGACGGGCAGCCGCAGAGCTGGCTGACCAGCTTCCGCTGGGAAAACGGCAACGGCATGCTGACCCAGCTCAACCGGGAGTTTCCGACGGTCAGCCTGCTGGATATCGGCGCGATCCTCAAACAGGTGGGGCAGGTGCTGGAGCAGGTGAGCCGCGCGCTGGAGGTGATGGTGGTGCTGGTGACGATCTGCGGCGTGCTGTTGCTGCTGGCCCAGGTGCAGGTGGGCATGCGCCAGCGCCATCAGGAACTGGTGGTTTACCGCACGCTGGGGGCCGGAAAGCGGCTGCTGCGAATGACGCTCTGGAGCGAGTTTGCGCTGCTGGGGCTGGTGGCCGGTCTGGTGGCCGCCATTGGCGCAGAGACGGCGCTGGCGGTGCTGCAGACAAAGGTCTTCGACTTCCCGTGGGAGCCTGACTGGCGTCTTTGGTTGATCCTGCCTCTGTGCGGCGCTGCGCTGCTTTCTCTCTGCGGAGGCTGGCTCGGCACGCGGCTGTTAAAGGGCAAAGCCCTGTTCCGTCAGTTTGCCAGTTGATTTAGCACTGTGATAATTACGCGTCGGTTTTTAATTCCGGCGCGTAGTATTAAAATGGCACAAAGTGATAATACCCACTCATTTAGTAGCACAAAACATTAAAAAACCGACCACACGGCCCGATTATTTCCAGTTAATATTCACCCGCTAAATATTTAGCAGCGTGTCTATTAAGGGAAAAATAATGACTATAAAAAAATCAGCGCTGGCGGTAACGATCGGCGCGGCAGTGGCATTGACTACCTTCGCTTCTCAGGCGGAAATCACGGTTCTTAAGCAGGATCCTCAGGCGGGTAACCCGCTGAGCCGCCTGAACTTCACCGTTGGCGGCAGCATTCGTCCTCAGTTCCAGAACATGACCGGCGACGACGGTAAAAACAGCTACAAGCGTAACGGTTTTGACGGCGGTACCCGCTTCCGTTTTGCAGCAGATTACTACCTGTTTGATGACATCAGCTGGGTAAGCTACTACGAGCTGGGCGTGAACTTCCCTGCAATGTTCAACTGGGATAACCACTACAGCGAGAGCGACCACGACACGACGCGTCGTATGCTCTACACCGGTCTGAAGAGCGACACCTGGGGTACGCTGACCTTCGGCCAACAGAACAGCGTTTACTATGATGTGGTGGGTGCGAAAACCGATATCTGGGACTACGACATGATCGGTCAGGCGCCGGGTAACGGGATCAAAGGCGATTACGACGGTTCTTACCGTTCACGTAAGATGCTGAAATATAAGAAAACCGTGGGCGATGCTGACATCTACGCATCTTACCTGTTTGAAGACAGCGAATACCTGCCGGGCAACGGCCTGCGCTACAAGCGTAAAGGCGGCGGCTCGCTGGGTCTGGATTACCACCTGACCACCGATCTGACCTGGGGCGCCGCGTGGAACTACACCCGCGCGGATATGCGTAATCCGGACAACGGCGACAGCAAAACCTATGACCAGAACATCCTCGGTACTGCGCTGAGCTGGACCCCGGACAACTGGACCTTCTCCGTTGGCGGCGGCTGGTACCAGAACTTCATGACCACCAAAAAAGTGTCTGTTAACGACTACTTTGCGGGCGACGCGTGGGGTATTGAGTACTTCGCAGGTTACAAATTCCCAGTCGGTCAGTACGCGGTGAAATCCATCCAGCCTTACTTCATGGGCGACCGTATTGACTACGTGAACGGCCGTAACTACCAGCGCATCGACAACGGCGTGGGTATCAGCTTCCAGCTGGATTACGGTTTCCGCGTGGATTACGAACACGTGTTCACTTCCAGCACCGACAACCTGGGCGACATGAACCTGGTGCGTCTGCGTTACGACTTCTAAGCCGTGTTGTAGGGTGCGGCCTGATGCCCTCACCCTGACCCTCTCCCACGGGGAGAGGGAAAAAACATTAAAAACGGCAACCCAGGTTGCCGTTTTGCTTTTACCTCGCCACCCGGCTTTTTTTCAGCGATTAAGCCAGTCAGCGACCTCGCCGTACGTCCCGCGATAGACAATTTTCTCCGCCTTTTTCTCCAGCTGATAGCCGTACATCGGGTCGTAATAGTCGTTCAGCAGCGGCGCAAGCCAGCTGAAGTGCGCGTCCGTGCGGCCAGATCGTTGCTGTTCCAACAGCGCGGAATCTAACAGCGCGGTAAATTCCGCAAAGCGCTGCAGCCCCAGGCGGCGGCGAATGGCGAACAGGCCGTGATGCAGGTACTCGCTGTATTCTTTCCATCCCGCTTCTTCACCGTAGGCCGCAGAAAAATCCGCCCACATGTGGTCGAAATACTCTTCGCGCAGCCGTTCAAGACGGATCTCAAACGGATCCTCGACCACCACGATAGGGGCTTCAACCATGCGGTCGCGCAGGCACTCCGGCAGGTGGTTGGAGCCAATCATCCGGCCTTCGTCTTCCAGCACCCAGCGCGCGGCGTCTTTTTTCAGGAGCTCAGCCGCAAGGTGATTTTCAAAGCTGGCCTGGGAAAGCTGCGGCGTGAGCGTGCGGCCAAACGACGAACCGCGATGGTGCGCCAGCCCTTCCAGATCGATACCCTGCGCGTGCTGCTTCACCAGCAGGGTTTTACCGTTCCCGGTACAGCCGCCAATAAGCACCATCGGCTTTTGCGACTGCTCAATGGTCACCTGAATCGCAGTCTGGCGCAGGGCCTTATAGCCGCCGCGGATCAGCGGGTAGTCGATACCCGCCTCTTTCAGCCAGGCCTGTGAGATATGCGAGCGCTGGCCGCCGCGCGCGCAGCAGAGAAAGCCCTCAGGATGGGCAAGGCTGGCTTCCCGCCAGGCGTTGATGCGTGCTTCACGCGTGTCGCCGTTCACCAGGCGATGGCCGAGCGCCAGCGCGGCCTCGGGGCCCTGGCTTTTATAGCAGGTGCCGACGGCGGCGCGCTCGTCGTCATTCATCAACGGCAGGTTAATGGCGGCGGGCATCGCACCCTGGGCAAATTCGATCGGCGCGCGAACGTCGATTAAAGGGGTATCAGACGCGAGGATCGCGCGATAGTCCGTTCCATCGTTCATGGTTATTCCAGAAGAAAACTCAGCAGCAATGGGCGGGGATTTTACGCCGGGGAAGGGGAAGGTCAACTCCCCGGCGCAGATGTCTTACTTGAGCTTTGACTGTGCCCAGACAATACCGCTCGCGTATTCCGGCGGCAGGAGAGGGATCATGGCTTCCAGGGTGGCGCTCAGGCGGCCCGTGTCGCTGTCGTTCAGGTTCAGGTGACCGACCTTACGACCCTCGCGAACCTCTTTGTCATACCAGTGTAGATGCACGAGCGGCAGCTTCAGCCAGTCGTAGTTCAGATCGGTGCCGATCAGGTTGATCATCACCGACGGGCTATTGACCACCGGCTGCGGCAGCGGCAGGTCGGTGATGGCGCGCAGGTGCAGTTCGAACTGGCTGATGGACGCGCCATTTTGCGTCCAGTGGCCGCTGTTGTGCACGCGCGGTGCCAGCTCGTTGATTAGCAGACCAGACGGCGTAACAAAACACTCCATCGCCATGACGCCCACGTAGCCCAGCTCGTGCATGATGGCTGAGAGCATCTCTTCCGCCTGCGCCTGCTGGTCAGCATTGGCGTGCGGGAAGGCGACGCTGGTGCGCAGAATGCCGTCCTGATGCAGGTTATGCGTCAGCGGATAAAACACCGTGCGGCCGTCATGCCCGCGCGCGCCAACCAGCGAGACTTCACCGCTGAAGTTAATGCCCTGCTCAACGATGCATTCGCCGTAGCAGTCGTCCGGCAGCTCGGCGGTGTCGTTTGCGCGCAGGCGCCACTGGCCGCGGCCGTCGTAGCCGCCCACGCGGCGCTTCACGATCGCCAGCTCGCCCAGCATGGCGAAGACGTCGTTCCACTCGCTTTTATCGGACAGGAGCTGCCACGGTGCGGTCGGCAAACCGAGCTTGTCGAACAGCTGCTTTTGCGTCAGACGGTCGGCAATGATTGGGAACACGTCGCGGTTAACAAAAGCGTTGTGACGCGCCAGCTCGCGGGTCAGAGCGGTCTCCGGCCAGCGTTCGATCTCGGCGGTGATCACGCTCTGGTGGAATGGGACGGCTTCCGGCTCGGCGTCCAGCCCGACGGGCCAGACGGCAATCCCCAGAGGTTCACCGGCCTGACGCAGCATGCGGCCTAACTGGCCGTTACCGAGGACGCAAACCTGCTTCATGCCGCACCCCGCGGGTCTGGATTGTCCAGCACTTCGTCGGTCTGGGCTTTACGCCACTCCGCCAGACGCTGATGCAACGCTTTATCGTGTGTCGCCAGGATCTGCGCAGCCAGCAGGGCGGCATTGGCGGCACCCGCTTTACCAATCGCCAGCGTGCCGACAGGAATACCGCGCGGCATCTGGACGATGGAGTAGAGGCTATCCACACCGCTTAACGCGGCGCTTTGTACCGGGACGCCCAGAACCGGTACCAGGGTTTTGGCGGCAATCATGCCCGGCAGATGTGCTGCGCCGCCCGCGCCGGCAATGATCACCTCATAACCATTCTCTTCGGCGCTTTCTGCGAAGCTGAACAGTTTGTCAGGCGTACGGTGCGCGGAGACCACTTCAACGTGGTGCGGAACATTCAGGATTTCAAAGATTTCGGCGGCGAACTGCATGGTAGCCCAGTCGCTTTTGGACCCCATCACGATGGCGACACGCGCCGGATTATTGCGGGAAGACATGCGTCTTAAAACTCCTGTGGTGCGAAACACACTGCTTTCGAGGGCACAGAGAATAGCATGTTATACGGGCAAGGAAAACGGTTGCGCGGTTAAATCTTGAGCCGTTGTTGCCGTCAATTCATAACAAAACAGACCGCATTCTGGCGGTCTGTTTTCGTCGATGGGCAATCATTATTTCGTCAGTTCTGCGGTCATATAGACGCGGTTGTCGACCTTCGCGCTGGTGATTTTGTAAGACGCACCCTGTTCAGCAGCCTGTGCAGCGATTTTCGCTTCTGCGCGGTCAAGGGTAGAGGCAGTTGCGCTCACGCTTTGAGCGAAAGAACCGAAAGAAGCCAGAGACAGAGCAGCAACTGCAACGAAAGTTTTGATGGATTTCATGGTCGTATTCCTTAAGTATTTTGTTTGGGATAGGGTGTCTTGCCCTGATGTGATAAATAGTAGACCGACCACGGACTGATTAAAATCGAAACAATTTGCCAATATTGTTCAAAAAAATAGAATGAATTTTGAGGGGGATTAAAACGGGAAAGCGATCAGCTCGACGCCCTCTGGCGTGACTTTGACCATGGAGCCTTCGGTGTGCCAGGCACCCAACACCACGCGATGGGCCGGTTCGCCGTTGGCGATAAGGGAATGCACGTCTGGACGATGGGTATGACCGTGTATCAACCACTGAACGCCATGCTTTTCCATCACGCTCACCACGGCCTGCGGATTCACGTCCATGATGGTCATGGATTTGCTGCTGTTGGCGGCTTTGCTGCCCGCACGCATTCTGGCAGCGATACGGTTGCGGATAAACAGCGGCAGGGCAAGGAACACCTTCTGGATCCACGGGGTGTGGACCTTGGCGCGAAACGCCAGGTAGCCGGTATCGTCGGTGCAGAGCGTGTCGCCGTGCATGATCAGGACCTTGCGGCCATAGAGATTGAGTACCCGTTCTTCCGGCAGCAGCGTCATGCCGCTTTCGCGGGCGTAGCGCTTGCCGATCAGGAAATCACGATTGCCGTGAATGAAGTAGCAGGGGACGCCGGAATCTACCAGCGCGTGAATGGCGGCGGCCATTTCACTGTGCAGCGGGTTAGGGTCGTCGTCGCCAATCCAGGCTTCAAACAGGTCGCCCAGGATGTACAGCGCATCGGCGCTTTTCGCTTCACCGCGTAAAAAACGCAGAAAACCGGCGGTAATCGCCGGTTCTTCTGTTTGCAGATGCAGATCTGCAATAAAGAGTGTCGCCACCAATTACTCGCTGACGGTCACGCTTGTAATCACAACGTCTTCTTTAGGAACGTCCTGGTGCATACCGCTGCGGCCAGTAGCGACGGCTTTGATCTTGTCAACCACGTCCATACCTTCAACCACTTCTGCGAATACGCAGTAGCCCCAACCCTGCAGGCTTTCGCCGGAGAAGTTCAGGAAGTCGTTGTCAGCCACGTTAATGAAGAACTGCGCGGTAGCAGAGTGAGGTGCCTGAGTACGCGCCATCGCCAGCGTGCCGCGGGTGTTTTTCAGGCCGTTGTTCGCTTCGTTTTTGATCGCTTCTTTGGTGGCTTTCTGGTTCATGCCAGGTTCGAAACCGCCGCCCTGGATCATAAAACCGTTGATCACGCGGTGGAAAATGGTGTTGTTGTAGAAACCTTCGCGGCAGTAGTCCAGGAAGTTTTTAACTGTTTCAGGCGCTTTGTCATCAAAGGTTTTGATTACGATATCGCCATGATTAGTGTGGAAAGTAACCATTTTTGCATCCTGTTCCGTTATTGTGGTACGTCGACCCGCCTTCGGGTCATCTATAGGGGCTTGTTATAGCATAACCACAGGATGCGATCACCTTGCATTGTGTGCTGCTTCGGGTTTGAATTACGGGTAGAATAGCCGGTTTTCAACCACACACGTGTTTACATGGAATCTTCGATGTTAAAAATCTTTAATACAATGACGCGCCAAAAAGAGGAATTTAAACCTATCCATGCCGGGGAAGTTGGCATGTACGTGTGTGGTATTACGGTTTACGACCTCTGTCACATCGGCCATGGCCGTACCTTTGTCGCCTTCGACGTGGTGTCTCGCTACCTGCGTTTTCTGGGGTACAACCTGAAATACGTGCGTAATATCACCGACATCGACGATAAGATCATCAAGCGCGCCAATGAAAACGGCGAAAGCTTTGTTGCGCTGGTGGATCGCATGATCGCTGAGATGCACAAAGACTTCGACGCCCTGAATATTCTGCGTCCGGACAGCGAGCCGCGCGCGACCCACCATATTCACGAAATCATCGAGATCACCGAAAAGCTGATTGCCCGCGGTCATGCGTATGTTGCCGACAACGGCGACGTCATGTTCTCCGTGCCGACGGACCCAACCTACGGTTCGCTCTCCCGTCAGGATCTGGAACAGCTCCAGGCCGGTGCCCGCGTTGACGTGGTTGACGTGAAGCGTAACCCGATGGACTTCGTGCTGTGGAAAATGTCCAAAGAGGGTGAACCAAGCTGGTCATCCCCGTGGGGCGAAGGCCGTCCGGGCTGGCACATTGAATGTTCCGCGATGAACTGCAAACAGCTGGGCAAGCACTTCGACATTCACGGCGGCGGTTCAGACCTGATGTTCCCGCACCACGAAAACGAAATCGCGCAGTCCACCTGCGCCCACGGCGGCGAGTACGTGAACTACTGGATGCACTCCGGGATGGTTATGGTTGACCGCGAGAAGATGTCGAAATCGCTGGGTAACTTCTTCACCGTGCGCGACGTGCTGAAGTACTACGACGCGGAAACCGTTCGCTACTTCCTGATGTCCGGCCACTATCGCAGCCAGCTGAACTACAGCGAAGAGAACCTGAAACAGGCGCGCTCGGCTCTGGAGCGTCTGTACACCGCGCTGCGCGGTACCGACAGGTCTGTTCCTGCTGCAGGCGGCGAAGCGTTCGAAGCCCGCTTCGTTGAGGTGATGAACGACGACTTCAACACCCCTGAAGCGTACTCCGTGCTGTTCGACATGGCGCGCGAAGTGAACCGCCTGAAGTCAGAAGATATGGCCGCGGCGAATGCGCTGGCGTCCCATCTGCGTAAGCTCTCCTCCGTTCTTGGCCTGCTGGAGCAGGATCCGGACGCGTTCCTGCAGAGCGGTGCGCAGGCGGACGACGGTGAAGTGGCGGAGATTGAAGCGTTGATCAAGGCGCGTCTGGAAGCGCGTCAGGCGAAGGACTGGGCGGCGGCAGATGCGGCGCGCAACCGTCTGACCGAGATGGGCATCATTCTGGAAGACGGCCCGCAGGGAACGACCTGGCGCCGTAAGTAAGTCTGGGGCGCGCTGATGCCCTCACCCCAGCCCTCTCCCACAGGGAGAGGGTGCAAACACTAAAAACGGCAACTTGAGTTGCCGTTTTGCTTTTACCTCCGCCTCCACCACAACATCCCCATCAGTACGATCCCCGGCAGCCACACCCACAGCAGCTCTGAAATAATCACCTGATGCCCGTACGGCGTGGTATAGCGCGACAGCGCAAACGGCGCCACTTTAATCACCTGCCACGGCGCAAAGAAGCGTTCATCTGACCACGGCCACAGCCAGCCGACGCCTTTCCCGCCCGTGGTAATCGAATCCAGCAGGCTGTGCGACAGCAGTGACACCGTTAAAAACAACCAGCACCGCGTCAGGCTGGTTCTGAACCAACGTCGTCCAGTCAGCACGCAAAGTATCGGCACTACAAAGGCAAACAGCAGGGAGTGGGTAAAGCCGCGGTGGCCGAAAACATTGCCGTACGCGACACCAAACTTAAATGCCAGCACGTCGGCATCCGGAAGCATGGCGAGGATAATCCCGGCAAACAGCAGGCGGGGAGGAATCACTTTGGTTCCCAGGCCTAAGCCCAGGCAAAGCGGAACAGCGGCGTGCGTAATAACGGTAGGCATTGTGATTATCCATGGCAAATCATGGAAATATAGCAGTCATCCCGCGCTAAAAAACCTGTGCGAAATTCTGAATTTACGCCGATTCTCGAGCGATAAGCTGCCCGGAAAGCGTAATGCGCTGGGTTTGCAGCGTCGGCTCCTTCAGCGTGCGGATAATCAGCCCGGCCGCCTGACGCCCCGTCTCTTCGCTGGCGGACGAGACGTAGGTAAACGATGGCGAGGTGAGGTTAACGTGGAGCATATCTTCGAAACCGACCAGCGCGACCTGCTGCGTCAGAAAGACATCTTTACCCACCGTACGCCCGACCTGATGAATACCGGAGATAGAGCCGATCATGGCATCCGGCGAGTGGCAGAGCAGGGCGGTGATGGTGTTGTTTTTTTCCAGCAACTGGCGGGTGGCGAAACCCGCGGCCAGCGTGTCATCGCTGCAGGCCGGAGAGTATTCATCGCGCCAGACCAGCCCGTTTTGCGCCATCGCGCTGCGAAAACCGAGCAGGCGCTGTTCGCGGATAAGGCAGCCTTCGCGTCCGCCAATGTAGGCGATATTGCGATGACCGCGCTCGATAAGATAACGCACCGCCAGATTGGCCGCCTGTCGGTTATCGCGCATCACCAGATTGCATTTTTCATCCAGCAGCGACTGCGAGACCACCACCAGCGGCAGCGGGCAGCGGCGAATCTGTTCCGGCAGGGTAGACGTGCGGGTATCCGAGGCCAGATAGATAACTCCGGCGACGCCCTGCTGCTTAAACGACAGCAGGCAGCGCTCAAGATGGTCATGGTCGTTCTGGGGCTGACCGAGAAAAACCATATACCCCTGTTTTTCGAGATCCTGAACGATGCTCGCCATCACCTTGATGGAGAAACTGTCGCTAAAGTCACGGAGGATCAGGCCAATCAGGTTGGACGTATTGGCGCGGAGGTTGGCAGCGGCAACGTTATGAACATAGCCCAGCGTATTGATGGCAGCGTTGACCTTCTCGATCGTTGCCTCTGAGATTTTCCCTTTCTGGCGCAGCACCAGCGAGACGGTTGAGACCGACACGCCCGCGTGCTTTGCGACATCAATAATGCTGACTTTCTTCAAAACCGCTCCCTGAAATTTACCGATTATCAGCCAGATAAAACACGTCTCCCAGCGTACAGGAGACGTGTCGTTCAGGCATCTTATTATTTGCCGATCATGGTGGACATGGTCTGGGCGATAAACTGTGCTCTGGCACCGAAAATCACCTGAATACCGTTGTCGCCGACAAACACCACGCCGCGCGCGCCGAGTCCGTTCAGACCGTCTTTATCCACCACCTCGCTTTTTGTCACTTCCAGGCGAAGACGGGTGATACAGGCGCCGACGGAGTCGATGTTATGCGCCCCGCCCAGCAGGGAGATGATCTCTGTCGCGAGTTCGGAATCCGATTTCTCATCCGCGTTAGCGGTCACTTCAGTGCGGCCCGGCGTTTTCACGTCGAAACGACGGATCACAAAGCGGAACGTGAAGTAATAAATCAGGCCCATTGGAATGCCGATGATAATGGCGCTCAGGAAGTGGGTCTGGTAGCCGTTAAAGGACGGCAGGATCCCGAATGAAAGATAGTCGATAAAGCCCGCGGAGAACGACTTGGCGATATGCGCATGCAGCAGGTACATGGTCATGTAGGCCAGGCCCGCCATGATGGCGTTAAAGACGTACAGGATCGGCGCCACGAAGATAAAGGTAAACTCAACCGGTTCGGTGATCCCCGTCAGGAAGCAGGTCAGCGCCGCGGAGAACAGAATACCGGCCGCGATTTTTTTATTCTTCGTATGGGCTTCGTGATACATCGCCAGGCATGCCGCAGGCAGCGCAAACAGCATCAGCGGGAATTCACCCTGCATAAACTTACCAGCGTTCTGGTAGGTGTCGCTGCTGAAGGATTTCACCCCTTCTTCCAGCATCTTGAACCAGATGGTCTGGTCGCCGTGGATCACCTGGCCTGCCTGGGTGGTGTAATCCCCAAACGAATACCAGAAGGACGGATACCAGATATGGTGCAGACCGAGCGGGATCAGCGCGCGCTCTACCAGACCGAAGATAAAGGTCGACGCCGCCTGATTATCACCGTTCACCACCACGGAGAGCGCGTCGATACCGGCCTGAATATGCTGCCAGACGTATGGCAGCAGCAGCCCCATCAGGAACGAGAGGAACGCCGTTGCAATCGCCACGAAGCGCTTGCCGGAGAAGAAGCCCAGGAATTCCGGAAGCTGCATGGTGTGGAAGCGGTTATAGCACCAGGCCGCGAGGATACCGCAGATCAGGCCGCCGAAGACGCCCATCTGCAGCGTTGGGATGCCGACCACCATGGCGTATTTCCCACCCTGGGAGGCCATTTCCGGCGTGATGCTCAGCACGGTGCTGATGGTGATATTCGTGACAAACACCGATACCGCCGCAGACAGCGCCGCGATGCCGGATTCTGACGCCAGACCCACGGCGGAGCCAATGGCAAACAGCATCGGCAGGTTATCAAAAATAACCCCGCCCGCATTCATCATCAGCGGCAGATGGAACTTATCGCCGAAGGCCAGCAGCAGGCCCGCAGCGGGAAGCAGTGAAATTGGCAGCATTAAGGCGCGACCAATCATCGATAATTTAGACAGCGATTTAACAAACCCTGATATCAGACTCATGCTGATTTCCCCCGAGTAGCGCTTTTTTGGCGCTGTTATTGTAAGTAGAACGTTTTAGTAGAACGTTCTACTTATCGTGGGCAAAGAGTGAAAAACGCGCAACTGAATTTTCGCTTTTCAACAGATGAATTAGTGATTATTTGAAGTGGATCGATAAATAACCGCGATGGGTGTGAGGGGATTTAAAATCCCCTCTCCCTGTGGGAGAGGGTTAGGGTGAGGGCATCAAACGGCTCAGGCCGTAACGGTTACGCTTTGCCCTTCAAAGCTCACGGTCTGGCCCGCGACAATCTTGCAGCGCTTGCGCGTTTCTACCACGCCGTCGACTTTTACCAGCCCGTCGGCGATAACGATTTTCGCCTGTGCGCCGCTTTCGCTCCAGCCTTCCAGCTTGAGCAGGTCGCACAGCTCAACGTGCGGGTGTTTACCTAATGAAAAAGTCGCCATCTTACGCGTCCTCTACGTCGTGATATTCTTCGCACGCCTGCAGCGTATTCTGAATCAGCGTTGCTACGGTCATCGGGCCTACGCCGCCCGGTACTGGGGTAATGTAAGACGCGCGCGCGGCGGCATCTTCATACACCACGTCGCCGACCACTTTGCCGTTTTCAAGACGGTTAATTCCGACGTCCACGACAATCGCACCCTCTTTAATCCACTCGCCAGGAATAAAGCCTGGCTTGCCGACCGCGACGATCAGCAGATCGGCGTTCTCAACGTGGTGGCGCAGGTTTTTGGTGAAGCGGTGGGTGACGGTGGTGGTGCAGCCGGCCAGCAGCAGCTCCATGCTCATCGGACGGCCCACGATGTTGGACGCGCCGATGACCACGGCATTCAGACCGTAGGTGTCGATATTATAACGCTCAAGCAGCGTCACGATACCGCGTGGCGTGCAAGGACGCAGACGCGGCGCACGCTGGCACAGGCGGCCAACGTTGTACGGGTGGAAACCGTCCACGTCTTTATCCGGTGCGATACGCTCCAGCACCTTCACGTTGTCGATACCAGCGGGTAGCGGCAGCTGAACCAGAATACCGTCGATTTCTTTATCGGCGTTCAGGGTGTCAATAAGTTCCAGCAGTTCTGCTTCGCTGGTGGTTTCCGGCAAATCGTAAGAGCGGGAGACGAAGCCCACCTCTTCACACGCTTTGCGCTTGCTGCCGACATAAATTTGCGATGCCGGGTTGCTGCCAACCAGCACAACGGCCAGCCCGGGGGCGCGTTTTCCGGCAGCTTTACGCGCCTTCACTTTTTCCGCGACCTCAGAGCGCACCTGCTGCGCAATCGTTTTACCGTCAATAATCTTTGCTGCCATCAGAGAGAAGATTCCGTCTGTAACGTTTGAAAGGGGGGATGGCGTGTATTTTGTCAGAAGCGAGCGTCGCTGTCAGTCACCCTTTACGCGTTTTTATCAGCGTGACGCAAAAACCCTTCTTAAGGGATGGTCAATTTCTTAGGCGGGATTAGGATGTGACCTGGCGAAATGGCAGCGTTTTGACATATTTAAAAACCGTGCACTGAGCTACTTTGTCTCCTCCGAAATAAGCTTTCAATTCATCAATTGAACGTATTTCTTATTCCCGATTATTCGCGGGAAGGGTTATTTACATTTTAAAGGAATAGACATGAAACTCAGCAACATTGCTTCTACTGTTATTGCAACTTTGGCCCTGGTTGCGGGTGCCGCAAATGCAGCGGATCCTGCTGCGCCGGTTTCCGTAAATGGCGGTACCGTACATTTTAAAGGTGAGCTGGTTAATGCTGCTTGTTCAGTAAATACTGATTCTTCCGAGCAGACCGTTAATCTGGGTCAGTATCGTACCGCGAAATTCACCAAAGTGGGCGACACCACCTCTAATATCCCATTCAACATTGAACTGAACGATTGCGATCCGCTGGTTGCCAAAACTGCAGCCGTTGCGTTCACCGGTCAGATCGACCCAACCGACAAAACCCTGCTGGCCGTCACCTCCGGTAACAACGACAACACCGCGAAAGGCGTGGGTATCGAGATCCTCGACAGCAAATCCAGCGTTCTGACCCCGGACGGCGCGACCTTCTCTGCTGCGCAGACGCTGATCGAAGGGACGAACACCCTGAAGTTCACCGCGCGTTACAAATCAACGGCTGCCACCACTGAGCCAGGCCAGGCGAACGCTGACGCCACCTTCGTAATGAAATACGAATAATTCCTCCGCACAGGGATGTTCAGGCCTCAGGGACGAGGCCCGTCATACGCTAATGCCAGGAACGAAGGATGACAAGGACTGGAACACTACTGCTGTTAACCCTTGCGATGGCTTGCCCGGCATCGGCGCATACCGTGGTGATCGAAGGCGGCAAGGTTCATCTCAGAGGTGAACTGGTGAACGGCGGCTGCGCCGTGGCGCCCGACAGCCAGAATATGCGCATCGACATGGGCCAGTACCGAACCAATTCATTTTCCGGTGTGGGCAGTTTTTCCACGGTGAATGTGCCTTTCACCGTACGGCTGCTGGACTGCAGCGTTGATGTTTCGCGCACCGTGGGGATCCAGTTTCAGGGCGTCACGCCCGCAGAGGATCCGCAGGTCTTTCTGGCGACATCGCGGCCGGGTGAAACATCTGTCAGCAGCGGCGTCGGGCTGGCGCTCTTTGACGAACAGCAACGTCAGATAATCCCAAACGCTACGGCCGTCAGCTGGCTGCCTGTCGATACCCGCGAGCTCGCGTTCCATTTTAGCGCCCGCTATCGGGCTATTTCCGAACATCTCGAGCCAGGCAAAATTCAGTCGGATGTCTGGTTTACGTTGATTTATCCGTAACACCTGCGAACACATTATTAAAGGTACGGTTGTGATGAATACCCTAATTAAACCAGGACTTTTTTTATCGTTTATTTTGATGATGGTTTCTGCATGCGCAAATGCATCCGGCGGTATTGCACTGGGGGCCACGCGCGTTATTTATCCGGCAGAGGCGAAGCAAACGTCGCTGGCGATCACCAACAGCAACAAACAGGAACGTTATTTAATTAACGCGTGGATCGAAAATGCGAGCGGGCAAAAAGAAAAAACGTTTGCCGTCACTCCGCCCCTGTTTGTTAGCGAGCCGAACAGCGAAAACACGCTGCGTATTATTTACGCCGGGCCGGCGCTGCCTGCCGATCGCGAATCGCTCTTTTACATGAACGTGAAGGCGATCCCGTCGGTGAACAAAGCGAAAACGGAAAACAATAACGTGCTGCAGCTGGCTATCCTTTCACGCATCAAGCTGTTTGTGCGCCCGAACAACCTGGCGATGCAGCCGGAAGAGGCGCTTTCCCAGCTGCGGTTTGAGCGCACGGGCAACCATCTCAAAGTCAGCAACGCGTCCCCGTATTACATCACGCTCGTTAATCTGAAACTGGGCGGGCAGGCGCTGGACAACCTGATGGTTGCGCCGAAAAGTTCGTCTCAGCAGGTGCTGCCAGCCGGTGCGAGCGGTACGCTTTCCTGGCAGAGCGTGAATGACTACGGTGCCATCACCCCGGCGCGTAGCGTCAACCTGTGAGCAGAGTCAGGGCGATGAAAAACCACCAGGGACGTTACTGCCCGGTTGCGCTGGCGCTGATGGCTGCGCTCTGGCCGCAGGCTGGCTGGAGCGAAAGTTATTTCAACCCGGCCTTTTTGTCCGACGATACCGCCAGCGTGGCGGATTTGTCGCGTTTTGAACAAGGACACCAGCAGGCACCCGGCGTTTATCGCGTGGATATCTGGCGTAACGATGAGTTTATCGGTACCCAGGACGTGCGTTTTGAGCAGGCCGAGAACACGCCGCCGGTGGCGGGCGGTTTGTCGGCGTGCATTACGCGCGCGATGCTCGATCGCTTTGGCGTCAACGTCGCGGCGTTTCCCGAGCTGGCTAAGGTGCAGGGCGAGGCCTGCGTTCCGCTGACCACGGCCATACCCGGCAGCGAAACGGTATTCAACTTTGCCTCGCAGCGTCTGGACGTCAGCCTGCCGCAGGTAGCGTTGCAAAACAGCGCCCGGGGCTATATTCCGCCTGAACAGTGGGATGAAGGTATCCCCGCCGCACTGGTGAACTACAGCTTCTCCGGTAACCGGGGAAGCGAAGACGACAGCTATTACCTCAACCTGCAAAGCGGATTGAACTATGGCGCATGGCGTTTACGTAACAACGGCGCATGGCGGTACACGCAGAATAACGGGCAGCGGCACAGCGAGTGGCAGAATATTGGCACCTGGGCGCAGCGCACCGTCATCCCGCTGAAAAGTGAACTGGTGCTGGGCGACAGCAATACCGGGAATGACGTCTTCGACAGCATGGGTTTTCGCGGCGGGCGGCTTTTCTCGTCTGACAGCATGTACCCGGACAGCCTGCAGGGCTACGCGCCGACCGTGCGTGGGATCGCCCGTACGCCCGCCAAAGTGGTCGTTCGACAGAATGGCTACGTTATCTATCAAAGCTATGTGCAGCCGGGCGCATTTGCCATCACCGACCTTAACCCCACCTCCTCAAGCGGTGACCTGGAAGTCACGGTCGAAGAGAAAGACGGCACCCAGCAGCGCTATACCGTGCCGTACTCCACCGTGCCGCTTCTGCAGCGTGAAGGGCGCTGGAAGTACGACCTCGTGGCGGGGGATTACCGCAGCGGTAACAGCGATCAGGATACGCCATTCTTCACCCAGGGAACCCTTATTACCGGTCTCGCCAACGGCTACACGCTCTACGGCGGAACTCAGCTGGCATCGCGCTATACCGCTGTGGCCGTCGGGGCCGGAAAAAACCTGGGCGACTGGGGCGCGGTCTCGCTCGATATCACCCACGCCCGCAGCCAGCTCGCGGACGACAGCAAGCATGAAGGGCAGTCTCTGCGCTTCCTCTACGCGAAATCCCTTAACGGCTTCGGCACCAACTTCCAGCTGCTGGGCTACCGCTACTCCACAAAAGGGTTTTACACCCTTGACGATGTGGCCTGGCGCTCAATGGAGGGCTATCAGTATGCCGATAGCAAGAACGATAACGATGTGCCGGACGTGCAGAGTTATCACAACCTGACGTGGAATAAAAAAGGCCGCTTCCAGCTCAACGTTTCTCAGTCGCTGGGGGACTATGGCTCGGTCTATATCTCCGGTAGCGAGCAGACCTACTGGGGAACAGACGAGACGAATCTCTGGTACCAGCTGGGCTACGCGGGAGGCATGAAGGGGATCAACTACTCCGTCTCGTGGTCGTGGAACAAATCCGTCGGGATCGACGGCACCGACCGCATCGCGTCGTTTAACGTCTCCGTGCCGTTCAGCATCTTTACCCGTCAGGGCTATCGTCGGGACAGCGCGATTGACCGCGCCTACGCTACGGCATCCGCCAGCCGGAACAGCGATGGCGATACAAGCTGGCAAACCGGCGTCAGCGGCACGCTGCTGGAAGACCGCAACCTGAACTACAGCGTGACCCAGGGACACACCAGCACCAACGGCTCAAGCGGAAGCGCCAGCGCCAACTGGCAGGCGACCTACGGCACATTGGGCGTCGGCTACAACTACAGCGACGATCAGCACGATCTCAACTGGCAGCTCTCCGGCGGGGTGGTCGGCCACGCCGATGGCGTGACCTTCAGCCAGCCGTTGGGGGACACCAACGTGCTGATCAAAGCTCCGGGGGCATCTGGCGTCAGCGTGGAAAACCAGACCGGCGTGAGAACCGACTGGCGAGGCTACGCGGTGATGCCGTATGCCACTGTCTACCGCTACAACCGTGTGGCGCTGGATACCAACACCATGAGCAATAACACCGATATCGAAAACAACGTGAGCAGCGTGGTGCCAACCAAAGGCGCGCTGGTGCGCGCCAGCTTTGATACCCGCATCGGCGTGCGCGCCCTGCTGACGGTGATGCGCGGCAACCAGCCGGTGCCGTTCGGCGCGGTGGTTCGCGAAAACCGAAGCGGCGTGACCAGCATGGTGGGGGATGACGGGCAAATTTACCTGAGCGGGCTGCCGCTGGAAGGCGAACTGCTGATCCAGTGGGGCGACGGGGCGCAATCCCAGTGTCGCGCGCCTTACAGCTTGCCTGAAAAGAGCCTGCAACAGGCAATCACACTTAAGGGGATCGGCTGTGATTAAAACTCAAATCTTTGCTTTGTCGCTTCTGGCGTTACAGCCCGCGACAAACGCATTAGCGACCGTGTGCGTCAATGAAAAAGGCGTGCCGACGGAAGTGCATTACGATCTGACGGATAAATTCAACAGCTCGAATAACCAGATCGGACAGGTCGTGACGCTCAGCGAGAAGTCGCAGTGGGTAGGGGTCAATGCCGTCTGCCCGAAGGGCACCGTCGGGAATACCACCAAGCGTAGCTATGTGACCGATTATCAGGTAACAGGAACGAGCGATGGCTACCAGTATCTGAAGCTTAACGACTATCTGGACGGGGCCATGAAAATCACGGACAGCTATGCTGGCGTGTTTTATCCGCCAAAAAGCTATATCCAGATGGGGAGCCATCCTAACGTCTCTAAAAACAAACCGTTTGGCGTTCAGGACTCCAGCCTTGTCTTCCGCCTTAAGGTGACCCGGCGTTTTATTAACATGGTCGTTATCCCGCGCGCCACCATGTTCCGCGTCTACGTCACCACCACCTCATCCGATCCGTTAACCACGCCGGTCTATACCATTAGCTACAGCGGAACCATTCAGGTGCCGCAAAGCTGCGCCATTAATGCAGGTAACGTGGTGGAGTTTGATTTCGGCGACATTGGCGCCTCCTTGTTCAGCAAGGCGGGCGTAGGTAACAAACCGGAGGGCGTCTCATCGCAGAGCAAAACCATCGCCATTAAATGCACCAACGTAGAGGCGAACGCCATGCTGACGATGCGCGTCGAGGCGGAAAAAGTCTCTGATAATGTGCTGGTGTCGGATAACCCGGATGTGGGATTCATCATTGCTAATCAGAGCGGGGCGCCGCTGACGCCTAACAACCTGACAAGTAAAATTCCGTTCCGCCTTGACGACAGCGCGCAGGCGCAGGTGGGGATCCGGGTCTGGCCGGTGAGCGTGACGGGCAATAAGCCTGCGGAAGGGCGCTTCACCTCGCGCGGGTATTTGCGCGTGGATTACGATTAAGGAGCCGATATGCGAAACGGGATCCGTTTAATCACCGTAGCGCTCTTTGCGCTTTGCACACAGGCCCAGGCGGACACCGCGTTGGGCGAAATTAATATTCGGCTCTACGGCAATATTGTCGATTTTACCTGCGTCGCGGAAGGCAGCGACAGCGACAAGACCGTCACGCTGGGCACATGGCCCACGAAACAGCTCAGCACCACCGGGAGCCGCACGCAGCCCATGCCGTTTACGCTGAAGCTGACCGGCTGTCCGCCGGGCTCGGCATCCATCACGTTTTCGGGTAAAGCCGACGGGAGCAATAGCGGCCTGCTGGCGCTGAATGACGCCAGTACTGCAAGTCGTGTCGCGGTAGAGATCAGGGATGCGAATAAAACGCGCCTGGCTCTCCAGCAGGCCAGCCAGCCGGTCTCGGTTGATGCGCAGGGGAATGCGATACTGTCGTTTTATGCCAATTATATTGCCACCGCAGATAACCCTCAGCCCGGACGAGCCGATGCGGATGCCACCTTTATGATTAACTATAATTAGCACTGACCGCACTCCCTGCAGCTCAGATAAGCTGCAGGGAGTGAATTCAGGTTAAAGCAGTTCGTGCGCTTTGGCGTAATCAATTAATTCCACGATGCTTTGCACACCCAGCTTGGAATAAATATTGGATTTATGCGCGCTAATGGTTTTGTTGCTTAATAGTAGCTGTTCAGCAATTTCCTTATTGGATAATCCATTCGCCAGATATCGTAATACCGTGACCTCGCGGTTCGATAATGGCATATCTACTGCCATCCCTTTCCCTGAACCCAAATGGTTTATAAAGTTCAGCGTTTCTGACGGGAAAAAGGAATAGCCCATCAGGATCATTTCTACGGCGTTGTAGATCTCGCCCAAATCTTTACGTTTACTGACGAAGCCATTTGCCCCGGCGCGAATGGCGCGACCCGCGTAAAATAACTCTGATTTAGACGAGAGAAACAGAACCTTAATGTCTTTGTTTAAGTTTCTGATTCTCTTAAGCAAAGCGAAAGCATCCGTGCCCGTGAGTTCAATGTCAAGGATCACCAGATCGATAGGGTGATTGCGGATACAGTCAAGGACTTCATGGCTATCGCCAGACTTGAGCTTGACTGTGATATTCTTATTTTTCTGTAGCAGGACTTCTATCGACATTCTGACGATAGGATGTTCGTCCATAATGATAACGGATGCCGGTTTCATTTTTAATGCCTCAGATTGTTAAAAGCGTTGTGCAGAGTTTGGTAAAACTCTCGAAATGCCGGAAGGATATAATGTGCAGATCCCTATACCGTAGTATTTCCCTGGAAAGAGCGAAAGCATCCTTGTTTACGTAATGAAAAGAACTATGCCTCAGCGCGGTCATCTCATTAGGCTGGTGTTGGCAAAAAGGTTTTTCTTATTCAGATTTGATACGCATCTTATTATACAGGGTAAGTTTTTTCCGAAAACCCTGTAAATTAATATCCGCTTATGGGTTTGTATTATCTTCTGGATCTGAATCGCTATTTTTTTAAATTTAGCGGAAATATCCTGTTATCTCATTTACCGCATATTTTCATCTTTATGTAATAACAAAAAATAACAGATATCTCTTAATGTTGATTAATTGTTAACGAAAATACCCATCATTTAGGGGGACTAACCCGCGCTGGTGAGCTCAACAATTGCCCTCGCAGGCCGCCAGTCCTTCATCTGAAAGCGCGCTGGTTGATTAGAAGGTCCACATCTCCTGCACAGGAGAACATGCTATCCGCTTTGCTTTTTCCTCCCTGACGTTGCCGCTAAGCTGCTTGTTTTTACATCATTATCATCTTGTTAACGCTATCTGCATTCACTTAACGGATGGAGTAAAGTGCTGCCGTTTGTTCATTCTGTGGCATTTCACAATGTTCGCGTCCTTAAATTAGGAATAGTTATAAATTCGATTTAATTGTTAAAAATTAACATTTATGCAACGCAGGTGGTAAGTAAATTCCTAAACAGCTTTAGGAAATAAGGGGTTAGGACGTGAGTGAAAATGTGCAGTCTGAGAGGTTATTAAGAAGATGCAGCAATTCCTGACGATGGCTCAGCCCGAGCTTCACCAGGATGCAGCTGAGACGATAGATAATACGGCTATAGGGACGATTCTGCATAAGGGCAATCTGACGTAATGTCTTGCCCCGGGAAAGCTCCTGCAGGATGGGCCATTCGTTGCGTGAAAACCAGTCTTTCTCCGTACCCTGCGGAGGGAGGGTATCCAGCAGGCTCTGCTGGAGCGCAGCGGCATTCAGCTGGCGTTCGAGAACATGAAAGGGACCTGCCGCTTTGCAGAAGAGGCGGGTGTCGTAATTATCGGCCCTGACCAACAGCCAGGGCGTCAGGAACGGAGGAAACAGACTATGCCGTCTCAACTGATCCAGTTTCTCCAGAAGCCCCGTGGACCGGCTTTCAATATCCACGACCAGACGGGCTGAGGGCCACTGCGTCTGAGCGATGAGGGCATCGTCCAGCGTGGCGTAGTCGCAGCAGCTGCTCAGGGGAAATTGCCCGTTGAGAAAACCGGTGCGCAGGTAGTGATCCTCAGTCACCAGAAGGATAAAAGGGGCGTCTGTTTTGCGGGGCTGGCTGATGGACTGGCTCAAGAATTCGAGCCGGTCGAAAAAGGGGGGAGCAAAAGGTGAGCGCGTAAATCCCAGTGCATCACTTCCTGTACGCCGCCGCCGGTAACGGCGCACTGTCATTCGCATGGTCTCCCTCCTGGAAATGGCTTTCTAATCCTCCGGCCATGTCCAGGACGGCCAGTAATACCCCTGGCCGAGATCTGCGCCTGCCTGCAGTGCACAGGTACGATCGCGTTCAGTCTCAATACCTTCAATAAGCACTTTCCCGGCAAGCTGAAAGCAAAGGGAAACCAGTTGCCTCAACTCAGGGGTGTCGCGTAAACGCCAGAATGCTTCCTTATCTATTTTGATGCCGCTTAACGGGAGTCGAAAGGATAAAAACGACTGCACTAAGACGTCATCGATGTCGTCCAGCCAGATTGCGTGCCCTCGTCTGCTCAACTGATGGAGATTCTGAACCACGAACTGCTTCTGTGCGACGGAAAGCGCCAAAATGGACGCGGGGTCGACAAACTCAATATTGAGCGGCACGCAGGATAATCTTATAAGTCGCTGAAAAGACGTGGGCTCTGTCAGAACGGTTATCGGCAGATTAATAAAAAGGTTATGACCGTGCGGCGTATTTTTTAACGTGGCAAGCTGCGCTTCAAGCAGCGTTATCGACCAGTCTGCGGACCGATCGCAAAAAAAGTCCTCACTGTGCCGCGTGTCGGCCAGAACGCTAAGGACCTCGACGCCAACCTGACGTAAGGAGGTAAGGGCGACGATGGGCTCAAGCTTAATGCCGACGATGTCCTGAGATATGTACTGTAACCGGGGGGGCGTATCGATCAGGTTTTGCGCTGTCACTCCATTGTCCTGTTGTCTGTCAGCCTCCAGGCGGCCGGGATACCTGACTCTAGTGTGACGAGCTGACGTTCGGGAAAACAGCAGGCGTTACTTAAATGCAACTAAGCCTTTTCGCAGCGCTAAATTTTACGGTGAAACAGGACAAAATGTTGAGAAAATAGCCGTATTTACAATCGGCTAGCGGTAATTGACTCTGAAAACGGAAAAGGCATTGACTCACCTGCCATTGACCGTATAATTCTTCGCGTTTCACCACCGCGAAGTACACACTTCTCAGTGCGCCCTTAGCTCAGTTGGATAGAGCAACGGCCTTCTAAGCCGTAGGTCGTAGGTTCGAATCCTACAGGGCGTGCCATTTAATTTCATAGAGTTACCCCTCCTTCACATCCTCCTGATTTCCATTGTGGGACATATTTGGGACATCACCCCTAAAATTTACCGGTCATGAAGGACATTTATGTGGTATCTACTCGCAACTTCGCTTGCCGCACTCTCTCTTAATAAAAGCCTGGCTTACCTGCTGCTGGGATTAACGGCATTTCTCGGCTGGAAACAGAGTATTCTTGACGCCCCGGCGCTGCTGGTTATTGCATCAATCGTTGTTGGCTGGTCTGTTGTTGAATGGCTACGTAATAAAAATAATAAATACACATATCTGGTCGAAGGCCCGTGCGTGGTCATTGCCGTTGCCCTGGTTTTGCATGTGATCCCGGGTTTTCATAACCCAAAGGTGCTGGATGCTGTCGTCGTTGGTCCGCAAAGCATACCGTTCAGTATGTACTTTAATATGGACAAGGCGGTGGTTCCGTTCTTTTTAATTACGTGTATGCCAACGTTATTCGTAGCAAAACCCCTCTATAAAGCTGGCAAGGTCGGCTGGGCGATATTGGTTCTTGCGGTACCCGCGCTGTTACTTCTGGCTGTTGCGTTGGGCGGGCTTAGAATTGAGCCGCATGCGCCAGAATGGTTCGCTCAATTTGCCCTTGCGAATATTTTCTTCGTCTCTTTGGCCGAGGAAGCCCTGTTCAGAGGCTACCTGCAGCAGCGCTTGTCCCGGATCGTTCATCCTGTTGTCGCGCTGTTGATTGCCTCAGTCATCTTTGGGCTGATGCATTATAGCGGCGGTTTACTGCTGATTATTTTTGCCAGCCTCTCCGGCATTATTTACGGCCTGGCGTGGATGTGGAGCGGCAGGCTCTGGGTTGCTACGTTATTCCATTTTGGGCTGAACGGCGTGCATTTATTGTTCTTCACCTATCCTGTATATGCCCCTCATGCGGTTATGTGATGCTTTTTAAATTAGTAGCCTTATAAATTTAGCTACCTCCGGATAAGCATACAAAGCCCCGCAATATCGGGGCTTTTATATCTGCCGGGCGCATGAATAACAGATTTACCTTTGCATCATAATAAATAGAAGGCTAATTAATTTCATTGCAGGCAGGCTTAAGGTTTTCTTAATCTAATAATTATCTCTCATTAAAATTTGGATTTTTATCATTCTAAAATCTGCTAAAAAGAAATTTTACACTTTTACGACTAAACTCGATTGATACTAATTATCATTAGCGTTGTTGTATGCTTTAATCCTGTCCCACAAAGCTATGAGTGGTTACTCCCGTTGGTCTATTAAGGATATGTTCATGAATTCTCGCCTGCTGTCCTGCTTCTCGCTTGCCTTGTTGTCTTCCTCCCTTTTCCTTTCCACACAATCGGTTGCCGCCGATAACAACGAAGGTATCGTTGTTTATAACGCGCAGCACGAAAACCTGGTGAAGTCGTGGGTTGACGGTTTTACTAAAGAAACCGGTATTAAAGTCACGCTACGTAATGGTGATGACAGCGAGCTGGGTAACCAGCTGGTGCAGGAGGGCAGCGCGTCGCCGGCAGACGTATTCCTGACGGAGAACTCGCCGTCCATGGTGCTGGTGGATAATGCAAACCTGTTTGCGCCGCTGGATGCAGACACCCTGAAGCAGGTACCGGCAGAGTATCGTCCGGCGCACGGTCGCTGGATCGGCATTGCCGCCCGCAGCACGGTATTCGTCTATAACCCGGCAAAACTCAGCGAACAGCAGCTGCCTAAGTCGCTGATGGATCTGGCGAAACCCGAGTGGAAAGGCCGCTGGGCGGCATCACCGTCAGGTGCGGATTTCCAGGCCATCGTGAGCGCAATGCTGGCGCTGAAAGGCGAGAAGGCCACCCTGGAATGGCTTAAAGCGATGAAAGCCAATTTCGTTGCCTATAAAGGCAACAGCACCGTGATGAAGGCGGTCAATGCCGGCCAGATTGATGGCGGCGTGATTTATCACTACTACCGCTTTGTCGACCAGTCCAAAACCGGTGAAAACAGCAAAAACACTCAGCTCTACTACTTCAAACACCAGGATCCGGGCGCGTTCGTAAGCCTTTCCGGCGGTGGCGTGCTGGCGTCCAGCAAACACAAAGCGCAGGCGCAGGCCTTCATCAAATACATTACCGGTAAAGAAGGTCAGGAAAGTCTGCGTACCAACAATGCCTTTGAGTATGCAGTGGGCGTGAACGCGGCCTCCAACCCGAAACTGGTTCCGCTGAAAGATCTTAATGCACCGAAAGTTGAACCTTCAACGCTCAACAGTAAAAAAGTTATCGAGCTGATGACGCAAGCCGGTCTGCTGTGATCCTGAGAGTGAAGTGAACGTCTTATGTCTGGTCTGAGTCTCGACATCGGAAAAAACAGAGTGCAGGAGCCTGTCCGCAGGCGTCCTGCACTGCCGATGGTTGCGTTAGCTGTGTTGTTTTCATTAATGGCGCTTCTGCCTTTGGGTTTTATCATTGCCATTGGCATTGAGACCGGCTGGGAAACTATTAAGGCGCTGGTGTTTCGCCCGCGTGTGGCTGAGCTGCTCAGCAACACGCTGTGGCTGACGGCTTTAGCGGTTCCGCTGTCTATCGTGACGGGCGTGGCGATTGCCTGGCTCACAGAGCGCACGCAGCTTGCCGGACGGGGCATCTGGTCCGCGCTGGCGGTCGCTCCGCTGGCCATTCCCGCGTTTGTGCAAAGCTATGCTTGGGTGAGCGTTATCCCGTCCATGCACGGGCTCTCCGCGGGCGTGTTCCTCTCGGTTCTTGCGTACTATCCGTTTATCTATATGCCGGTTGCGGCGGTGCTGCGTCGCCTTGACCCGACGCTTGAAGATGTCGCCGCGTCGCTCGGCACGCCGCCGTGGAAGGTCTTTTTCCGCGTGGTGCTGCCCCAGCTCAAGCTGGCTATCTGCGGCGGCGCGCTGCTGGTGGCGCTGCACCTGCTGGCGGAATATGGCCTGTACGTGATGATCCGCTTTGATACCTTCACCACGGCAATCTACGACCAGTTTCAGTCTACCTTCAGCGGTCCGGCGGCAAACATGCTGGCGGGCGTGCTGGCCTTGTGCTGCCTGGCTATATTAATGCTGGAAGGCGTGACGCGTGGAAAAGCCCGCTACGCGCGAATTGGCGCCGGGGCCGCGCGCGAGCAGAAACGCTGGCCGCTGAAGCCTGCGGCGGCCGCGCTGGGTCAGCTGTTTTTCATCGTGCTGATCGTGCTGGCGCTGGGCGTGCCGTTAATTGTTCTGTGTCGCTGGGTTTGGCTCGGCGGCGTGCAAAACTGGATGAGTGCCGATCTCTGGCACTCCCTGCGCCAGACGCTGATGCTCGGCGTGGGCGGCGCACTTCTCACGACCGTGTGCGTGATCCCCATCGCGTGGCTCGGTATCCGCTATCCACACCGCATCTTCCGGATGCTGGAAGGGTGCATCTATATCACCAGTTCGCTGCCGGGCATTGTCACGGCGCTGGCGCTGGTCACCGTCACTATTCATTACGCCCGTCCCATTTACCAGACGGAAATTACCCTGTTCCTGGCCTACCTGCTGATGTTTATGCCCCGTGCGCTCATCAACCTGCGGGCGGGGATTGCTCAGGCGCCGGTCGAGCTGGAAAACGTGGCGCGCAGCCTGGGCAGCACGCCCGCGAAGGCGCTCTGGAGCGTCACGATGCGGCTTGCCGCGCCGGGTGCGGCGGCGGGTGCCGCGCTGGTTTTCCTCGGCGTCAGCAACGAGTTGACCGCCACGCTGTTGCTCTCTCCTCTGGGCACGCGCACGCTCTCAACCGGATTCTGGGCGCTAACCAGTGAAATTGATTATGTGGCTGCAGCGCCTTACGCGATGCTGATGATCCTGATTTCACTCCCGCTGACCGCCATTCTCTATATGCAGTCGAAGAAAATTGCAGGGCTATGACATGCTTGAATTAACCGCCATTTCTAAATCGTTTTCTGATGTGCAGGTGCTCGACAGCTTAAACCTGAGCGTTGCGCCGGGGAGCAGGACGGCGATTGTCGGGCCGTCCGGGTCGGGTAAAACCACGCTGCTGCGTATTCTTGCCGGCTTTGAAACGCCCGACACGGGGCGCATTGTCATGCAGGGGAGAACGCTGTTTGATGAAAACAACTTTGTTCCCGCCCACCTGCGCCGGATCGGTTTTGTTCCTCAGGAGGGCGCGCTGTTCCCCCACCTTAATGTGGCAGACAACATTGCCTGGGGGCTGGACGGTACCCGCCACGAGAAGCGCCAGCGCGTTGAGGCGCTGATGGAGATGGTCTCTCTGGACAGGCAGCTCGCAACGCACTGGCCCCATGAGATTTCCGGCGGACAGCAGCAGCGCGTGGCGCTTGCCCGTGCGCTTGCCCAGCGTCCTTCCCTGATGCTGCTGGATGAACCTTTCTCGGCGCTGGACACCGGCTTGCGCGCCATGACCCGTAAAGCCACGGCCGATCTGCTGGCTGAAGCGGGCGTGGCCTCGATTCTGGTCACCCACGATCAGAACGAAGCGTTATCCTTTGCCACGCAGGTTGCCGTCATGCGTTCAGGACGCTTCACGCAGGTCGGGACGCCTTATGAGGTGTACACTCGTCCGGTTGACGAAGAGACGGCGCTGTTTCTTGGCGATGCGCTGATCCTGCCTGCGCAGCTCACCGCGGGCTACGCTCTGTGCGCCCTGGGTGAGGTGCCCACGGACAACGCGCAGGCTACAGGGCAGGGCAGAGTAATGCTGCGCCCGGAACAGCTGAGCGTGACGGCATGTGCCTCCCATGAAAGCCCAATTTCGATTCTTGATGTGGACTTCACCGGCCAGCTGTCGACGCTCACCCTTGGGCTCGCCGGGCAGCACGAGCCCGTGACCCTGAAGACCGTCAGCCAGCCAGGATGGAACCCTGGCACGGCGGTACGCATTGATATTGCTGGCACCGCGCGTGTATTCGAATATTCTTAATATTCGTTAGTAATTTCATGCAACGGGTTGTTATAAAAGATTTTTCCCGAACGTATGGCATTCTCTGAGATTCTCTACCATGCTCATAAAACCTCACCACAATGCGTGAGGTTTTTCGTAGTTGCTGATTAATCTCAAGGAAAAAGGTTATGAAAAAGACGACTGCTATTTTGTTGGGAACGGCGTTACTGTTTACAACCAATGCTTTTGCTGCACAGCTACTCACTAAAAGCGAGTTCAAAAAAGTTGCATCTCAATATAAAAAAATCGGTACGGTAAACACCTCGAATGAAGTATCGGTGGATGATGCAAAAAAAGAACTGATTGAGAAAGCCGATAAGAAAGGCGCAGATGTCCTGGTGCTCACTTCAGGGAACACCAACAATAAAATTCACGGTACGGCCAATATCTACAAGAAAAAATAACGTCATTGCAGCCACCCCGAAACGGGGTGGTTGTTCACCCTCTTTTCTCGCCATACCTCCTCATGAACGCGGTTACACTTGCTAATGCATTTATAATGCGTATAGTTCTCATTTGCATTTCAGCAAACACATTCTAAGGCCCGACAACGGGTCATTTTTGCGCGCACTTTCAAATGAGTTAACGATGAACAACACCAACATACACAAAACGCTGCTGGCGCTCGCCGTTGGCGCAATAACACATTCCTCCTTCGCGGCTGACGATCAAAAAGAAGATACCCTCATTGTGCAGGCTAAGCCTGCCAGCGAGTTCAAACCCGGTGGCGACCAGCTGGTACCGGCCTTCCTTGACGGACAGGTGGCGAACGGCGGACGCATGGGAATGCTGGGCCAGCAGAACGCCATGGACGTACCGTTCAACATCATCAGCTACACCTCAAAGCTGGTGGAAGATCAGCAGGCGAAAACCATTGCTGACGTGGTCGCTAACGACGCGGGCGTGCAGTTCGTTCAGGGGTACGGCAACAGCGCGGAAACCTACCGCATCCGCGGCCTGAAGTTTGACGGTGACGACATGACCTTTGGCGGTCTGTCCGGCGTGCTGCCGCGGCAGGTAGTAGATACCCAGATGGTCGATCGCATCGAGATCTTCAAAGGTGCCAACTCGCTGATGAACGGCGCGGCGAGCTCCGGCGTGGGCGGGATGATCAACCTTGAGCCTAAACACGCGGGCGAACTCCCGCAGGCGAAAGTGGGCATCGACTATACCTCTGATTCCCAGATTGGCACCACGCTGGATGCGGGCCGTCGCTACGGCGACAGCGACCAGTTTGGCGCGCGGGTGAACCTGGTCCATCGCGAAGGGGAAACCGGCATACCGAATGACCGCCGCCGCACCACGCTGCTCTCTACCGGCCTGGATTACAGCGGTGACCGCTTCCGCACCTCGCTGGATCTCGGCTATCAGAAGAAAACCTTCCACGGCAGCCCGACCAGCGTCAATATCTCCGCGGTGGATTTCGTACCCGAGCCGCCGAAAAACGATCGCAACTTCTCTCAGAAGTGGGCCTACAGCGACATCGAAAACGAGTTTGGGATGTGGCGCAGCGAGTACGACATCACCGACGGCTGGACCGCCTACACCGGCCTGGGCGCGCAGCACGCGCACGAGGAAGGGATCTACAGCGCGCCGAAGCTGGTGGATAAAAGCGGCAAGGCAACGGTCAGCCGCCTTGATACCAACCGTATCAGCGATTCCGTCAGCGGCATGGCGGGCATTCGCGGTAACTTTGATACCGGTTTTATCTCGCACAAGGTCAACGTCGGCTATTCTGCGATGACCAAAAACGAAAAAATCGCGTGGAAAATGTCGGCTGCGAAGGATAACCCGACCACCAACATCTACCACAATACCGGCGTCGATATGCCGGACAGCACTAACTTCAACGGCTCCGGCGGAAAGTACAGCGACCCGCTGACCAGCGGACGCACGCGCACCCAGGGCTGGCTGCTGAGCGATACGCTGGGCGTGCTGGACGACAAACTGCTGTTCACCGCAGGCGCCCGCCATCAGAAGGTGGTCATTCGCGGCTATAACAAAATTACCGGTGCGGAAAACGCGGCGGATGGCTTCGACGGCAGCCGCTGGATGCCAACCTATGGCGTGGTCTACAAGCCGTGGGAGACGATCTCCCTCTATGCCAACCATACCGAAGCGCTGCAGCCGGGCAAAACCGCGCCTAATACCGCCACCAACTACGGCCAGAGCACCGGTATCGTTCACTCTAAGCAGAATGAAGTGGGCGTGAAGGCGGACTTTGGCCGCGTGGGCGGATCGCTTGCGCTGTTCGAAATCAAAATGCCGTCGGCGATCCTCGACGACAGCGGTCACTACGGCCTTGACGCTGAACAGCGTAACCGTGGCGTGGAGCTGAACGTCTTCGGCGAGCCAATGCTGGGGATGCGTCTGAACGCCAGCGCTACCTGGCTGCAGGCTGAGCTAACCAAAACCAAAAATGGCGTGAATCAAGGTAACGATGCGATCGGTATTCCGAACTTTTACGCCGTGCTGGGCGCAGAGTACGACATCAAGCCGATTAACGGCCTGACTGCCACCGCCCGCGTGAACCACTCCGGCGCGCAATATGCTGACCTTGCAAACACCAAAAAGCTGGACAGCTACACCACGCTGGAGCTGGGGATGCGTTATCGCTTCGAGGTGAACCACAATGCAAACCAGATGACCGTGCGCGCGGGAATCGACAACGTGACCAATGAAAACTACTGGTCCAGCGTGGACGATTCCGGTACCTATATTACGCAGGGCGAACCGCGCACCTTTAAGGTTTCGGTTGGCTACGAATTCTAAGCGTTCCATCTCGTTATCCGGGGCAGGGATGCCCCAATCCCTTGCTACCTCCAGCATGAAGTGTTAAAACGTGCCCCTTCTAAAAAAGAGACAGGGGTAGGACGTGAAAGACGCGTCATCCGCTTCAGGCCATGGTAGCGCCGAAGCCTCGTCGGATCAGAATCCGACGCTGCAACGTGGGTTGCAAAATCGACATATTCAGTTAATTGCCCTTGGCGGCGCAATCGGTACCGGGCTGTTTCTCGGCATCGGCCCCGCTATTCAGATGGCTGGCCCGGCGGTTCTGCTGGGTTATGGTATCGCCGGGATTATTGCCTTCCTGATCATGCGCCAGCTTGGCGAGATGGTCGTTGAAGAGCCAGTATCAGGCTCCTTCGCGCACTTTGCTTATAAATACTGGGGCCCGTTTGCCGGCTTCCTGTCCGGCTGGAACTACTGGGTAATGTTCGTGCTGGTGGGGATGGCGGAGTTAACCGCCGCAGGCATCTATATGCAGTACTGGCTGCCGGATGTCCCGACGTGGATCTGGGCGGCGGCCTTCTTCATCATTATTAACGCCGTTAACCTCGTCAACGTCCGCCTGTATGGCGAAACCGAATTCTGGTTTGCGCTGATCAAGGTGCTGGCGATTATCGGCATGATCGGCTTTGGCCTGTGGCTGCTGTTCTCTGGCCACGGCGGCGAGCGCGCCACGATCGACAACCTGTGGCAGCACGGCGGCTTCCTCGCCACCGGCTGGAAAGGGCTGATTCTCTCCCTGGCGGTGATCATGTTCTCCTTCGGTGGGCTGGAGCTAATTGGCATTACCGCCGCCGAAGCGTGCGACCCGCATAAAAGCATTCCAAAAGCGGTTAACCAGGTGGTGTATCGGGTCCTGCTGTTCTACATCGGCTCGCTGGTGGTCTTGCTGGCCCTCTATCCGTGGGTGGAAGTGAAGTCCGACAGCAGCCCGTTCGTGATGATTTTCCACGATCTGAACAGCAACGTGGTGGCTTCTGCACTGAATTTCGTCATTCTGGTGGCGTCGCTGTCGGTCTATAACAGCGGCGTTTACTCCAACAGCCGTATGCTGTTTGGCCTCTCCGTACAGGGCAATGCTCCGCGCTTTTTAACGCGCGTCAGCCGTCGCGGCGTGCCGGTGAACTCTTTATTGCTGTCAGGGGCCATCACGTCGCTGGTGGTGCTGATCAACTACCTCCTGCCGAAAGAGGCCTTCGGCCTGCTGATGGCGCTGGTTGTCGCCACGCTGCTGCTGAACTGGATCATGATCTGCCTGGCGCACCTGCGCTTTCGCGCCGCGATGCGCCGCAAGGGACGCGAAACTCAGTTCAAAGCGCTGCTTTACCCGGCGGGGAACTACATCTGTATCGCTTTCCTGGGGCTGATTCTGGTGCTGATGTGCACCATGGATGAGATGCGCCTCTCGGCGATGCTGCTGCCGGTGTGGGTTATATTCCTGTTTGTGGCGTTTAAGCTCTCCCGAAAAAAGTGATCTGCTTTTCACCCTCTCCCCGTGGGAGAGGGCCGGGGTGAGGGCACCAGACCGCACCTGCCTTCACGCCCGGTGTACGAAACTGATTATCTGACGATGACCCCCGACAGGGAGCGAATATCATTCCCTGTTGGCGACTGGTGAATACGCAAACCAAATTCATCCACCACCGCGAAAATATGGTCGAAGATGTCGGCCTGTATCTCCTCATATTCTGCCCAGATCACCGTATTGGTGAAGCCATATATTTCAATCGGCAAACCATTCGCGTCAGGCGCCAACTGACGCACCATCAGCGTCATATCTTTGCGAATGCGCGGGTGGTTGCGAAGATATTCGTTCAGGTAGGCGCGGAAGGTGCCAATATTGGTCATCTTGCGAAGGTTTAATACCGATTCCCCTTCACCGTTCTTCTGATTCCACAGGTTTATTTCCTCATGTCGCGCGGCCAGATAGGGCTTAAGCAGTTTCGCCTGAATAAGTTTCTGCTGTTCCTGCTCGTCGAGAAAATGAATGCTGGTGGTATCAATGTTCAGGCTGCGCTTAATGCGTCGACCGCCGGAGGCTGACATGCCGCTCCAGTTGATAAAGGCGTCGGAGACCAGCGCCCACGTAGGGATGGTCGTAATCGTATTATCGAAATTGCGTACCTTAACGGTAGTCAGGCCGATGTCCGTCACCGTGCCGTTGGCACCGTATTTCGGCATCTCCAGCCAGTCGCCGAGCTTGAGCATGTCGTTAGCGGAAAGCTGAATCCCCGCCACAAGTCCGAGTATCGGGTCTTTAAACACCAGCATCAGGACGGCAGCCATGGCACCCAGACCGCTGATCAGAATCGCCGGGGACTGACCAATCAGCAGGGAGATAATCAGTATTCCCACCAGGATGGCGCTCACCAGCTTGATGCCCTGGAAGATCCCCTTCAGCGGCAGCTGTGACGCGGTAGCCATTTTCTGCGACAGATTGAAAATCACGTCCAGCAGCGAGAAGAAGGAGAGCAGGGCATACACCATCACCCACAGCTTCGCGCAGGTGGTGAGTATTTCCGCCGCTTCGCTGCCTTTTTGCAGCCACAGTACCGCCTGGACGTTGACGATTATCCCCTGCAGGGTAAAGGCCAGACGGTGAAATAATTTATTCTGGGTGATGATCTGCAGCCATAAATGGCTGCTAGCCTGCGCGCGTTTTTCGAAAGCGCGAAGCACGCCTTTGTGAAGAATAAAATGAACGATGATGGCGGTAAGAAAAATAATACCAAAGATAATCACTAAAGAGGTGGTGTGATTAATTTCAATGCCTAACTCTTCAACCTGAGCAATCAATTCCTGCATAACGTCTCCTGTATTTTTGCAGCCCCATAATGGCGGCTGCGGATCTATTATGCAAATTCACAGGCTTATTTGGTGGCCTGGCAGATCTTCGCCACCGGCAGACACAGGCGATGGCGGATGCGCAGCGTCGCCAGGGCAAGCACCACCATCATCGCCGTTTCCACCATCAGGAAGACGTTAACTGCCTGGGTGTAATCCCCGTGATGGTTCTGCAGTGCGTGCAGCAAAATCGCGCCAAAAATGGCCGGGCCAAGCCCCAGCGCGGCCTGCTGCAGGGTGCTGAGAATGGCGCTCGCGGCCCCGGCGTCGTCAGGCTGAATATCGCGCATCCCGATGCGGTAGAAACTGTTCACGATCAGCGCCTGCCCGTAGCCCACCAGTCCGGTGGCGGGTGCCAGCGTCAGGGCGGTATTGTTCATGCCCCACAGCCGGAACGTCGCCATCAGCGCCAGCAGACCGGCAATCTGGATCGCCAGACCCGTCAGCAGAATAGTGCTGGTGCTGTAGCGGGCAATCAGCCGCGGCGCGAACCACGCGGAGATAAAATAAGTCACTCCAAGAGCGATAAAACTGTTCCCGGACTGCCATGGGGCCATCCCCAGACCGGTTTGCATGGTGAGCGCCATACAGAACATAAAACCGGACCAGACGCTGAAAAAGAGCATCGCAATCAGAATGCCAAAGCGCACGCTGCGAAGCGAAAGCAGGCGCGGCGGGATCAGCGGGTGGGCATTCTCACGCTCCTTTATGCGCGCATTCATCGCCATCAGCCAGGCTAGAGGGATAAGGGCGAGCAGCATCGCCTTCAGCGGCCAGGACCAGTGCCACTGCGGGCCGAGCGCCATCGGAAACAGCAGGCAGCAAAGCATAATGGCCAGCAACACGGTACCCGGCCAGTCGATGCGTGACGGCGTCTCACGACGGGTTTCCGGTACGAAGCGGCGGCTTAGCGCCAGCACCACCAGACAGATCGGTACGTTGATAAAGAAGGCGTTTCGCCAGCCCAGCCCGGCGATATCCGCCGATACCAGCCAGCCCCCGCCCATCTGCCCGACGATAAACGCAATCCCGCCGATGCCGCCGAACAGGCTGATGGCTTTTGCGTGGGCGGTACCTTTCAGCGTCACGTGCAGCGTGGCAAGAATTTGCGGCATGATGAGTGCGGCACCCGCGCCCTGAACGATGCGCGCGGCCAGCAGCTGTTCAATGTTTCCCGCCATCCCGCACAGCAGCGAGGCCAGGCCAAAGCTCGCTACACCCCACATGAACAGACGCCGACGGCCAAAGTTATCCCCCAGCTTGCTGCCGAGCGCCAGGCAGACGGCGAAGGCCACGCCGTAAAGGGCCACAATCAGCTCCAGCTCGGTGGCGGTAGCGTGCAGCGAATGGGTGATGGCGTCCAGCGCCACGTTGGTGATTGAGGTATCAATCATCGGCAGCATCTGGCCGGTTAGCAGCAATATCAGGCCAGCGCGGCCCGGTGAAACAACTGACGTATTCATGGTAACTCCATTGCGTCATTCATCAGATGGTCGTAGCATCTACCATCAGATAAACGGGTACCAGTTCTTGCTTATACTGGTACTGGCACTACCATGCAGGGGGATTTATGGCGCTGATGTCTGAACCTGTCGTCTCACTTCAGGATGACACGCGAAAACAGCTGGGGGCATTTTTACGTGCCCGGCGTGAAAGCCTCGATCCGCAGCGTCTCGGCCTGCCGCGCAGCGGCCGCCGCCGCACGCCGGGTCTTCGTCGGGAAGAGGTGGCGATGCTCGCGGACGTAGGCGTGACCTGGTACACCTGGCTTGAGCAGGGCAGGGACGTCAATCCGTCCAGCGCGGTGATGGCGGCCGTGGCAAAAGCGCTGCAATGTACCCCAACTGAAGCCCGGCACCTGTTTGTATTAGCCGGTTTACCGCCGGGTGAAGCGCCGCAGGCGGTCTGCTGCGAAGGCATCAGCGAAGGCACGCGCCGCCTGCTGGATACGCTGATGCCGAAACCCGCCAGCATTCAGAAACCGAACTTCGATATCGTGGCCTGGAACGACAGCTTCGGGCATCTGATGGGCGTCGATTTCAATGACATCCCTCCCGAAGACCGCAACTGTATTTATCTGTTCCTCACGCATCCGGCGTGGCGTGCCCGCCTCGGCAGACGCGACGACGTGCTGCCCATCTTTGTCTCCTATTTCCGGGCGGCGATGGCCGAACACCGGGGCGATCCTCTGTGGGAGGCCAAACTGGCGCGCTTCTTTGCGGTGTCCGAAGAGTTTAAAACCCTGTGGCACCAGCGCAACGACGTACGCGGCGTGGAGAACCAGCTCAAGCTGTTTACCCATCCCGAGCTGGGGGATTTTACGCTGCAGCAGATGTACTGGTATTCCGCGCCGCGAAACGGCTCGCGGCTGCTGGTGTATCTGCCGGTGGATGAAGCAGGGGAGCGGGCGATGGCATGGCTGGAGAAAAAAAAGATTTAGCACCGCGAGTGGCTTCGCGCCAGGTGTTAACTAGTACTTTTCTGGCAGTTTATGCACTGCTATAAGTATGCCGCGTTTAATGTCTATATGACCATCGATGCGCAGATCGCTCAGAATTTTCATGACGCGGCTGCGCGAAAGACGTGTTTTTTCCTGGATATAATCGCAGACATTAACTGTCAGGCGTAAATCGTCTTTCTCATTTATTAATGCAATGATGTTTTCTCGTATTATCTCATAAGTTGACAGGCCTACAGAGACGTTATTGATTTCAATGAGTCGCTTGATTCCAAACATATAGAGTAGAGCAGCCTCTTTCCAGAGGCGTTCCCGGTCGATGATATTCAATACTTCATTTCGTGGAATGATTTCATATTTAACCTCACTGCAGGCTTTAAAATAGAAATTCGCATTCATGTCCATCAAGGCGTTCATACCCACTAACATCGGGCTCTGAAAGTATTTCATGAGCAAGTTTCCTCTGGTGCGATAGGCTGCCAGCATCCCCTCATGGATAACCAGCGTCATCGGTTCGGGATATTTCTCCATAGTAATTATTTGCCGTGAAACTGCTTGTCGGACACGGTGTGGATTTGTAATTGCTGCAATTATTCTTTTTTCTTCATTTTCAGGTTTCATGATTTTGTATTATTCCTGGGAGTACTTACATTTAATCAAAATAACTGAATGTGTAGAACACAAATTACATATTCCTGCGAGTTGCTAAGATCATTACTGATGAAAATAAACCGTCCTTAAAACGCTGAGGAAAACAAAGGACAAAAACATAGAGAAGATAACGTGTCGGGATCGGCTATTAGCAAGTCAGAATTATGGGCGAAGTGATGTTTATATTTTGACTGTAAACACTTTCCGCATAAGGTGTTGCGGTAATAGGTTAAGCTGCCAGTGGTGTTTAGATTACAGCAGAGGTGAACATCGCTGCGCAAACGAGTAGCCTGAAGAGGGTAAAAACACGTTTTAACCCTCTCAGGGAGTGACAGATCCTGATATGTCTCGAGTGAGCGGTCAGGCATCAGTATTGCCACTGGAGCGAAACACCCAGCGTGACGGGACTGGTATGCAGTTCATCCGGCTTTGAAAGCGGGGTACCGATGAAAAAGTCATAGCCAAATTGACCTTTGACGCCTCGAATGCCAGCCACTGCCCCGGCAAGGTGTGCGCCACTCCAGTAATCATTTTCAGAGCCGCTAACCTCACCGTAATCCACGCCAATATAGGGCTGCATCCCCCACTTTGGCAGGTTAAGATCAATGTCATTGCGTAGATACCAGCCCTTATCCGCATAGATCGACATTTCTCCATCAAACCCTCGCACAGTCCAGCGGTTGCCAATAGTGAACTTATCCGGTTGGGTGAGCCGATCTGGTGACGTTTGCTGCATAAAATGCGGCTCGTAGCTAAAAGCATTTCCGGCCAGTTTGAAAGGGAAGACCCCATCAACTTTAAGCGTAAGGATCCTTGCCAGTGGATCAGCGCTGCCCACCAGCTCTTCTGCATCAGGTTGTTCGCCAAACCACGGAGCCGCATGCTGGTATCCAAAACTAGTCGTAAGTTGACCCGCTGAAAAATAGGCAATGTTATTCAGGCTTAACTGCCAGCTGCTGGTATCCCGATGCTGTACTTCCACTTCCACGTCATTAAGGTCATAGCGTGAGTCACGCTTGATCGTTTTAAAAGCCAGCGTGGTTTTCTGACTGGCGCTGCGGAAGATCACGCGGTTAAGGACAGCCGTCATTAATTTTTCGTCGCTGCTGTACTGGTAGCGAAATTCACCGTTGCGGAGAGTTTGCGTGGAACGATAATGGCTGGCATAAAGGTCAAGCGACCAGTATCCCAATGGAACAGAATAAAAGGCCGAGCTGTTATCGTTGCGACGTCCATCTTCATTTTTGAACCCACCACCATAAGCAATGTAAAACATGTCATTTAATGAAGTTGGGTTATCAAGATAAAAAGCGAGCCCTCCCTGATAACGTCCGGTGTGTTTACTGCCTGAATCATCAAACCAGGAGCCTAGGCGCCATGATTGTGGCTGTGTGCGGGTCACTTCAATATGTGTATCCCCGGGACGATTGCCCGGTAGCAAACGTATACTCGCCTGAGTGCCGGGTATGCGCTGCATATTCTCTAAGCCTTGCTCTAGCCCTCGTAAATCGAGAAGATCGTTTTGGTCTTCCGGAATGTTGTTCCACGCATTTAAAGAATGACCGTTTAACTCTTTTATGTCTATTTCGCTGATGCGGCCAGGCAGAATTGTAAAATGCAAAATACCATTACGTAAATTCTGCGTGGGCACTAATATGCGAGTAGTAATAAATCCATGAGAAATGAGGCGATTCTGCATTGCAGTATGAATGTTTTTAATGCCCCCGGAACCAACACACTGTTTTTCTGTTTGCTTTATGAGATCGCGAAAAGTCAGCCAATGTGGAAGCGACTCTGCGCCATCAATAACGACGTGCTGGATATCATAGCAAACAGCTTCTTTGGTCAGAATCAATGTATCACTTGCGCGCGTTCCTTCTGCAGAAAGCAGCGACTTACTTTGAGGCGCCAGCTGGTCATGCCTGGCTTGATCCTGTTGCTGAGTGGTCGCAGACTCAGCCTTTACGTAACCGGCCGACATTACGAGGAGCGACGCTAAAACGACAGCGAGGCGAGGGTAAGAGATAATCATGTTATTGGCTTCAGAGATTCTGAGGATGTTTAACCCTGGTTTAAAGAAATAAAAAGCCCCATAACCAAAAATGGGGCTTTGAGAGTCATGGATTATTACATAGCGGTGTTAATGCCATATCCGCCAGGGAAATAGACTATTTCAGTAATGGTTCTGCCGAAGTAGGTATCGCCAGGATAAAAGACCATGCCATTTTCCCAAACACCATTACCCTCGGGAGTGCCGTTTGGTTTAATTGAATTATAGCTGGTGCTATTATCCATATTATTTCCATTCCAGCTGTTATTGTCATTAATAAAGCCGGAGTTGTCGATGGAAGTATTGTTACTAGCAGGGGTGATTACATTATTGTCCGGATTGTCAGTGCCAGTCTGATTAATTACTCCTGTGTTATTTACGAAACCAGTGGTTCGGACATACTTGCCAGTGATGATTCCACCCTTTTCGTTATTTATACCATTGTAAGTGTTTAACTGAACATCCTCGGCACTGGTTATGTTACCGCTATTCGTCAAAGAGTTGCTGGTGACATTGATACCATTTTCTGCCGACAGCGTTCCTCCGTTGATAAGGTTGATACGTTCCATCTGAGCATTCAGCTTATTGCCAGCGCTGATAACACCTGTGTTATAAACTGAAGACGGATAGTAGCCGTAGCCGCCGGAAATGAACATGTTGATATCATTCGCAGAGCGGATTTCACCATCGTTTTGCAGGTTATTCATCAGGTAAAGTGTGGTGTCACCTCCTGCCTGGATCTGGCTGCCCGCTTCTGTAGTCACAGCTGAGGCATTGATTGTGATGTTACGGTCGGACTTGATGTCTCCGCTGCGCAGATTATTCAGATTATTTAGGTTTAAATTGATGTCGTTTTTACTTGCAATGGAACCACTGTTATTCAGATCGGACAGCTGAAGATCCATCTGATCGGCAGTCAATGTACCGCTATTTTCCAGTGCGCTGCTGTTCATCTGCATTGCAAGATGACCTTTTGCAGTAATATTACCGCTATTGGTCACTGGACCAGCGTAATTATTCCAGCCATTCGAACCAATGTTCAAAGCCAGGTCTTGGCCAGCAGCGATAGTCCCTGCATTCTGGAACGTACCGGTAACGGTCATATCAATATTACGACCTGCCTGAAGTGTGCTGTTGAGGTCAGAGTTATAGGCCCTTGCATACATGAAAATATCATTGTCAGCGGTGATGGCACCCGAGCTATTATCCAGTGCGCCATTTACGGAAAGTGAACCTTCACTATGGATAGTCCCATTATGGTTAGAAAGCAGATCGTCGCCACTCAACTGCAGTTGGCTGTCGTGACCAAAGGACTGAATAATGCCGTTATTGTTATTGAGTACATTGGCGCTGATCGTATTCCAGCCATTACCGGCTGAGATCAGTCCATTTTCGTTGTTTAGCGCGCGGGTAGTTACGTTCATTGACGCGTTACTGGCGAGCTGGCCAGATGTATTATCGATATTGGTGGTATCTAGGCTAAGAGCACCCTTCGCCACAATCTTGCCCTGAGTATTGTTTATGCCACGGGCGTCCGAATTACTATAGGCATAAGACGCGCGTTGAACCAACAGTTCGCCATTACTGAGTATTTCCCCCTGCGCATTATCCAGTGAATCAGCCATCACAAAGGTGCTGGCATTTCCCTGTACTGAGCCAGCTGTGTTGAGAGTAGTTTTACCCGCCAGGTTAACCATGTCCGCTTTGATAAGGCCATGGCTGTTATCAACCATTTCATCTGCTGTGATGGAGACCACGCCGTCGGAGGTAATTTGACCGTTACGGTTTACTACGCTGGTACCCTTGATCATTGCTGCGTTTCCAGCATTCACATGGCCGCCATTGTTTTCGACGTTACCATTAACGTCAATCGAAAGCGTGTCGTTTGCAGTAAGATCGGTATTGTCAAGACGAACGCCGACACCGGTATCCGTACCTTCCATAAAGATTTTATTGGCATACATTGAGCCCAGCGCAGATACATCTAGTGCTAATTCGGGAGCTTTGCTGTCATCATATCTTTTCTGAACACGACCCTTTTTATCAATACGGTTGTTACCCGTGATAATATTCAGCTCATTGGCCTGCAGCTTCGCGTTAACTTTGACTGACCGGGAGATAATATCTGTATATTGAACCGCGCGGGTATCCATACCTTTTCCGGTAATGTTAACCTCGCCTTTGCTAATATCCAGTCCTGTTACATTACCGTTTGCATCAAAATTGGCGGTACCGGTGGTTAAGGTCGCGTGATTCGTATTAATAAAACCGCATCCATCACAGGTAATCCCGGATGGGTTAGCAATAATAACCTGAGCAGATTTTCCAGCGACTTCAATCATGCCATTTAACTGGCTTGGGTTGGAAGAGCGTACTTCATTTAGAATGACTTTTGCACTACCGCTTGCCATATTTGTATTGCCATCAATCATACCTGCTAGCTGAGTGTTAGACGCCGCGCCACTGTTATTAAGAATAACACCGTGAGTTTCAACGTTAAATTCAGAGTAAACGTTATGAGAGACGCCTTCTGCGCTGGCTTTATTAATATCAACAATCGTTGTACCGTTTGAATTAGTGTGGATGCCGGGTTGTTCCGTATTTCCTGCAACAACGGCAGCGTGAACAGGCATGATCATGCCCAGAGCTAACATAGTAGCGAAACAGGTCGGCGCGAGTTTGGCGTGCAAAACCTGACGTGTGAGGTGGGTGCTTACTGCACATTTATTTTTCATATCTCTATCCTTGTATTCCTTGAAATAATAACGCCCATCGTGTGTTAAAATGGGTTTTAAATGGAATCATGCGAAATCAAAAATCCTTTAAAAGACTTGTAATTGTTTATTTCAATATGTCTTTTTATTACGGTGTGCCTTTAGTGATAAAACTAAATTGATTTGTTTGAATTTTGCGCAATGGATTCGTGGTGTTTATGAAACTAAAGGGGAGTATTGATATGCATTAATAAAAAAAGGCTTACGGAAAGAATATAAT